>NZ_LQYX01000077.1:17418-17663 GCF_001587475.1 Geobacillus sp. B4113_201601 | reverse complement strand
ATCGAAACAAAAAGGGGTTGATTCTCCTGTTTGGCGATTCGCTTGATGCGATGAAGGATCCATTGCTGGAGTTTGCTTCATCCCAAGGGCTTTTCGTGAAAAAATGGCTGAGCGTGGTTCGATGGTTGGGATGAAAACTCCAGTGATGGACATCGGTCAATGTTCCCGAAAATCCCTTGGTAGTCAAGGCATCCACAATATGAATGAGATGCTTGATGACCGGTTTCGAGAAATAAAGCGCCAAC
>NZ_LQYX01000077.1:0-17408 GCF_001587475.1 Geobacillus sp. B4113_201601 | reverse complement strand
ACCAAGGAATCGGGTTCATGTCTCCTTTTTTGTTTAGTTGTCAATTTATGTTAGCAAATTTGCTCATCTACAGTTACGTAATAAAAAAAAACGGTAACGTCTAGAGTGTGTATGGAGGGACCTTATCCCCATCCCCCTGTAAAACTTCAATTAACATAGTTGTGGTTTTACAGGTGAAAATACTTTGTTTATATGATAGACAAACAAATATGAAAGCGTTATAATAAAACCGAAGCAAGCCATTTTCGCTGATTGAACTTGATTCATAATGAAGGGGGACCTAGACATGGCTTATTTTTCAAATATAGGCAATATTGCGTATGAAGGGCCGGAGTCGCGCAATCCGTTGGCGTTTAAGTTTTACAATCCAGAAGAAAAAGTCGACGACAAAACAATGGAGGAACATTTGCGCTTTTCAGTGGCGTATTGGCATACGTTTACGGGGGATGGGTTGGATCCTTTTGGCGTCGGCAATATGATTCGTCCATGGAATAAGTACAGCGGCATGGATCTGGCGAAGGCGCGCGTCGAGGCGGCGTTTGAGCTGTTTGAAAAGCTGAACGTTCCGTTTTTCTGCTTCCATGACGTCGACATCGCTCCAGAAGGGGAAACGCTCAGCGAGACGTACAAAAATTTGGATGAAATTGTCGATATGATTGAAGAATACATGAAAACAAGCAAAACGAAGCTGCTTTGGAATACGGCGAACTTGTTCAGCCATCCGCGCTTCGTTCACGGGGCGGCGACGTCGTGCAACGCTGACGTGTTCGCCTATGCGGCGGCGAAAGTGAAAAAAGGGCTGGAGATCGCGAAGCGGCTCGGGGCGGAAAACTACGTGTTCTGGGGCGGCCGGGAAGGGTATGAGACGCTGCTGAACACGGATATGAAACTCGAGCTTGACAATTTGGCCCGCTTCTTGCGTATAGCGGTCGACTATGCGAAAGAGATCGGCTTTGATGGCCAGTTTTTGATCGAGCCGAAGCCGAAAGAGCCGACGAAGCATCAATACGATTTTGACGTGGCTACGGCGCTGGCGTTCTTGCAAACGTACGGGCTCAAGGATTACTTCAAATTCAACATCGAAGCGAACCATGCGACGTTGGCGGGCCATACGTTTGAACATGAGCTGCGCGTCGCCCGCATCCACGGTATGCTCGGTTCGGTCGATGCGAACCAAGGTGATACGCTGCTTGGCTGGGATACGGACGAATTCCCGACGGATTTGTATACGACGACGTTGGCGATGTATGAAATTTTGCAAAACGGCGGCCTTGGGCGCGGCGGCTTGAACTTTGATGCGAAAGTGCGGAGAGGCTCGTTCGAACCGGAAGATTTGTTCTACGCTCATATCGCTGGGATGGACAGCTTTGCGATCGGTTTAAAAGTCGCCCATCGCTTGCTGGAAGACCGCGTGTTTGAACAATTCATCGAAGAGCGGTACAAAAGCTATACGGAAGGCATTGGCCGCGAGATCGTCGAAGGAACGGCGGACTTCCACAAGCTGGAGCAATACGCCTTGCAGCTTGGCGACATTCGCAATACGTCCGGCCGTCTTGAGCGCTTGAAAACGTTGCTGAATCAATATTTGCTCGAAGTCAGCGTGCCGAGTGGATCTCGTTCGTGAAAGAGGGATGAGCGTGGAATATGTCATTGGCGTTGATTTAGGAACAAGTGCGGTGAAAGTGTTGCTTGTCGACCGCAATGGGCAAGTCAGAGGGGAATGGACCGAGTCTTATCCCCTCTACCAGCCGCATTCCGGCTATAGCGAGCAGCGCCCGGACGATTGGGTGGAGAAGACGATTACGGCGTTGCGCCGCGTTTGGGAAACGGCGGGCATTTCTCCGGAGTCGGTTGTGGGCTTGAGTTTTTCCGGGCAAATGCACGGGCTTGTGCTGCTTGATGGCGACGGGAACGTCGTGCGCAACGCGATTTTATGGAACGACACACGAACGACAGCCGAGTGCCGGGAAATTGAAGCGAAAGTCGGTCGAGAGACGCTGCTTGCGGCGGCGAAAAATGAGGCGCTCGAAGGGTTTACGCTGCCGAAACTGTTGTGGGTGAAAAACCATGAACCCGAGCTGTATGAGCGGGCGCGGACGTTTTTATTGCCCAAAGACTATGTCCGTTTCCGTTTGACCGGGCACATCGCGATGGATGTATCCGATGCGGCGGGGACGCTGTTGCTGGATATCGAAAAGAAAACATGGAGCGAGGAGATCGCCCGGGCGGTGGATGTCGACCTTTCGCTTTGCCCGCCGCTTGTTGAGGCGACGGCATGGGTCGGGACGCTGCGTCCGGAGGTGGCGGAACAGACCGGGCTGCCGGCATCGGTGAACGTGTTCGCCGGCGGGGCGGACAACGCTTGCGGCGCGGTGGGCGCCGGCATTTTGGCGGAAGGGAAGATGATGTCAAGCATCGGCACATCCGGCGTCGTCTTGGCGTATGAGCAAAGCGGGGAAAAGGATTTCGCTGGACGAGTGCACTACTTCAACCATGCCGAGCCGAACGCCTACTATATTATGGGAGTGACGCTGGCGGCGGGCTACAGCTTTGACTGGTGGAAGCGGACGTTTGCCGAGGACGTGTCGTTTGCCGAGATCGTCAAGCGCGCTGCTGAGTCGCCGATTGGCGCCAACGGCTTGTTGTTTACGCCATATTTGGTCGGCGAGCGGACGCCTTATGCCGACGCCGATATTCGCGGGTCGTTTGTCGGCGTGGATTCGGCGCAGACGAAATGGGATTTCGCCCGCGCGGTCATCGAAGGCATTACGTTCTCACTCAACGAGTCGGTGGAGATCATCAAAGCGAGCGGCAAAACGATCGATTCGGTCGTGTCGATCGGCGGCGGGGCGAAAAGTGCTGAGTGGCTGCAAATCCAAGCCGATATTTTCGGCATCCCGGTGGAAAAACTGAAAAACGAACAAGGGCCGGGACTGGGCGCCGCGATGATCGCCGCCTGCGGCGTCGGCTGGTTTGATTCGCTCAAGCAATGTGCTGACGTGTTCAAACAAGTCGATTCCATCGTCGAACCGCGGTCGGATGCGGTGGCGAAATACAAAGAGCTGTTCGCCATTTACCGTGAGGTTTACCCTCAGACAAAGGAACTATCGAAAAGATTAAAGGCGTTTCGCCCGTGACGGCAAAACTTCCTCGAACCCATTGGCGGTTTGGGGAGTTTTTTGTTTGTTCAGGCAATCAGGCAAGATGCTCAGCTAGGCCTGTCGAAAGGAGAACGGGAAAGGGGAGGGGCTAGACATTCAAAAAAGTTTAGGAGGCTGGGGAAAAACAACTGCTTCGCTCGATGGGCGAGCAGCCGAAAGGGATAAGGTTACGGTGTCGGCGGGTTTTTTAACTTGAGAAACGCGGTTAGGAGCAACATTTCCCCTTACATCACCGTCCTTCTAGACATATTGATTCGCTAAGAGGCAGGAATTCCCTGCGCGGAGCACGAAAGAGTAAAGGGAAGTCAACGAAGATACGGCAGTTACGGATAGGAGAGGGGAGATCAATCATGTTCTCTACACTTCCCGTCCCCATCATCCAGGCGCCGATGGCGGGCGGCGTGTCAACGCCCGAGCTGGCCGCGGCGGTGTCGAACGCCGGAGGGCTTGGGTTTTTGGCTGGCGGGTACAAGACGGCGGAAGCGATGAGGGCAGAAATTCACAAGCTGCGGGCGCTAACGGATCGTCCGTTTGGGGTGAATGTGTTTGTGCCGGGGGATAAAACGGTGGATGAAAAGGCGCTCGAACGCTACCGCGCTGTGCTGGATGTCGAGGCCGAGCGGCTTGGGGTGGCGGTCGGCGAGTCGAAGTGGGAGGATGATGATTGGGAAGCGAAACTGGATGTGCTGCTTCAGGAGCAGGTGCCGGTCGCGAGCTTTACGTTTGGCTGCCCGGACAAAGCGGTGATTGCCGCCTTGCAGAAAGCAGGGGTGTTTGTGATCGTGACGGTGACATCGGTGGAAGAGGCCCACATTGCATCTGAAGCCGGCGCGGACGCCCTTTGTGTGCAAGGGGCGGAAGCGGGCGGGCATCGCGCGTCGTTTCGCAACGATCCAAAGCAGGATGAGGCGATCGCGTTGTTCCCGCTGTTGGTCGACGTGCGCGCTTCGGTTCGGCTCCCGATTGTGGCGGCGGGCGGGATCATGGACGGGCGCGGCATTGCCGCGGCGCTCAAAGCAGGGGCGAGCGCGGTGCAGCTTGGGACGGCGTTTTTGCGCTGCCCGGAAAGCGGGGCGCATCCGCTCCATAAGCAAGCGCTTGCCGATCCGCGGTTTACCGAAACGGCTGTGACACGGGCGTTTACCGGCCGGCCGGCGCGCGGGCTGGCGAACGGTTTTATGGTCGAATATCGCGATCTAGCGCCGGCGGCGTATCCGCACGTGCACCATATGACGAAGCCGCTGCGTGCTGCCGCCGCCAAGGCGGGCGATCCGGAGCGGATGTCGCTTTGGGCTGGAGAGGGATACCGGCTGGCGCGGGAACTTCCGGCGATGGAGCTTGTCGAGGAACTGAAGCGGGAGCTGGAGGAGGCGCAGAGCCGCTAAATTAGCCCTTGCATTTGTCTGATGGAAAAAGCGGGTCGCGTCGTTTTGAGCGAGTGTCTAAAAGGCCGGTGATTTACTTGCTCAACCGCTTTTCCCAATCGTTTCTCAAGTAGAAAAAACTTGTTCCATCAGCCCTGATGTTTACACGTTCAATCATTGATCAAGGAAAACAGTGGTTTTTCACCAACCTTCTAAATGGCGCTGTTTGATCAACGAATAGAAAGGATGGGGAGAACCATGACCGTAGCCCGCATTGTGTTTCCGCCGCTCAGCCATGTCGGCTGGGGGGCGCTTAAGCATTTGGTTCCGGAAGTGAAGCGGTTGGGAGCGAAACAAATTTTAGTGATTACTGACCCAATGCTTGAGAAAATCGGCCTTGTCGAGCAAGTGACGTCTCCGCTCCGGCAAGCAGGGTACAGCGTGCACGTCTATACCGATGTTGTGCCCGAGCCGCCGCTTGCGACAGGGGAAAAGGCGGTGGCGTTTGCCCGTGATGGGGAGTTCGATCTTGTCATCGGCGTCGGTGGCGGCAGCGCGCTCGATTTGGCAAAACTGGCCGCTGTTTTGGCGGTGCATGACGGTTCGGTTGCCGACTACCTAAACTTGACGGGAACGCGGGCGCTCGAGAAAAAAGGGCTGCCGAAAATTTTGATTCCGACGACATCGGGCACCGGGTCGGAAGTGACGAATATCTCTGTCTTGTCCTTAGAAACGACAAAAGATGTCGTGACGCACGATTACTTGTTGGCTGATGTGGCCATCGTCGATCCGCAGCTGACTGTTTCCGTTCCGCCGCGGGTGACGGCCGCAACCGGGATTGATGCGCTCACCCATGCGGTCGAAGCGTACGTGTCGGTCAACGCGAGCCCGACATCGGATGGGTTGGCGATCGCGGCCATGCGCCTCATTTCTCGCTCATTGCGCAAAGCGGTGGAAAACGGAACGGACAAACAGGCGCGCACGGATATGGCGAACGGTAGTTACCTAGCGGGTTTGGCGTTTTTCAACGCCGGGGTGGCCGGCGTGCATGCGCTCGCGTATCCGCTCGGCGGGCAGTTTCATATCGCCCATGGCGAATCGAACGCCGTGCTTTTGCCGTATGTGATGGGCTACATCCGTCAAAGCTGCACGAAACGAATGGCTGATATTTTAAACGCGCTCGGCGGCAACTCGAGCTTTTTGTCCGAAGTGGAAGCGTCGTATCGGTGCGTCGAGGAGCTCGAGCGCATCGTCGCCGACGTCGGCATTCCGAAGACGCTGGGTGAATTCGGCATCCCGGAAAGTGCGCTAGAAAGCTTGACGAAAGATGCCGTTCAACAGAAACGGCTGCTCGCCCGCAGCCCGCTGCCGCTGTTGGAAGCCGACATCCGCGCGATTTACGAAGCCGCGCTTGCCGGGACGATCGTCGAGCCGAACCAAGAATAAGGAAGAAATACAGGGGCTGTTTTTGGCTCCTGTATTTTTTGTTTGGAAAGCGAGAGTGGTTTTCCATGTTTGGGTTTACGGCTTTTTTCGCTCAAAAGGCAACATTTTCCGCATTTTCTTGACGGGTGAAGAAGGAATTTTCGCCTCTTGAAGCGAACGAATATACATCAATCGTCTCGATTCGACAAAAAGAGAACGACAGCGAACTGGAATACATTTGAGGTGTTTTTAGGGAGGAAAGAGGATGTTTACGACGGTCATCACGCCGCGCGTGTCGGAAACGGACGGTGTCGGTCATATTAACAACACGACGGTGCCTGTTTGGTTTGAAGCCGGTCGGCATGAAATTTTCAAACTGTTTACGCCGGATTTGTCGTTTCGGCGCTGGCGGATGGTAATCATTCGCATGGAAGTCGATTATGTCCATCAAATGTATTACGGACAAGATGTGACAGTGTACACCGGTATTGAACGTATTGGCAACACAAGCCTGACGATTTATGAGGAAATCCATCAAAACGGGGCGGTTTGCGCCAAAGGACGGGCGGTGTATGTCAATTTCAATTTTGAGACGGGACGTCCTGAACGGATTCCGGATGACATTCGCAGCGCATTGCGTGAGCATCTTTGGCAGCCGAACGAATAGGGAAGAAGGGGGATGCTCAAGAGGTTTTGATCCGCCTTCTAGGGGAGCGAATGGTGAACTTCGCCCATAGCCCGACGCAAAGTCATGTTTTCTCATCATGAATTCTTCGTTTTGCATCGTTTCGCTCTGTCACTGTTGAGTGTGGCCTATTTTTTAGCGGAAGGAGGAGGAGTGGTGAAGGAACATTTGTGGGAGCAGGTCAAAGCTAAGCTCGCGCAAAAATTGTCTGGCGCCTCTTTTGATGCTTGGTTCGCGTCGACGTCCGCGACGGTGGATGAAGACTGGCTGATTATCGAATGCGTGAACGAGATTCAATGTGAATGGCTGCAAATCAGATACGGCGAACTGATCGGCGAGACGGTGCGCGAGGTGTTTGGCCGCGAGATGCGCATTTTCGTGTCCGTCTGCGGCGAGCGGCAGCAAATCGAGAAGCGGCTTGAACAGCGGCACGGGGTGCCGATTACGTTCCGGCAATATATGACGCAGTTGGAGAAGCAAGTCGATGAGCTCGAACGGCGCGTTGACCATTATTCACGAATCATCGATGAATTGCTTGCTTCGCGGCCGATTCACTGATGGTGGCGATGAGCGGTTTTGCTTGCGTTCATCGGCGCATTGCCACCCCTTTTTATCGTGTTTGGATTGATGGTCATTCTTTTCCTTTGCTTTGGTGCGGCAAACGGTGCCTTGTTCCAAGTCGTTCCAACTTGGTTTCCGAAAGAAGTCGGATTGCTGACCGGCATCGTCGGGGCGGCCGGTGGGTTGGGAGGGTTTTTGCTGCCGAACGTGCTCGGGGCGATGAAACAGTGGCTCGGTTCCCCGGCATACGGATTTTGGCTGTTTGCCATTGTTCTTGGAGGGGCTATGCTGACGGCGCGCCGTTTACAAGCGCAGGCGGTTGAGGATGTCCCCCGTGCGAACGGTATGGTGGAGCGATCTGGATAAAAGGCTGCAATCAAACAACAGACAGCGAAAAGGTGTCCGGAGCTTAGGGACACCTTTTCGTGTTTATGCGGATGAAACAAGGTGGAAAAGATAGTTTTGCTTCACCTTCATGAAAAACTAGGGAGACAGTGATCGAAGAGGAATAGTGCGGTCTTGCTTCGTTTCGATCCGGCTTTACAATGTCATTTCTCAATTCGAAAAGCTTGGTTGCGTCGGTCCTCGTTTTCGCTCATTTTCCCATTGATGAAGGGATCATTGGGGAATTGATCGGTTCGTTGTGCGATGAATTTTCAAAGGGCAGTGATTTCCTTTTCAGTTGTGGTGCAGATCAACGTATAATGAACAAAGGAGGGCATAAAAAAGTTGAATCATGGAGGAATGGTTGATGAAGTACAACGATGCATTGCGACTTGACGATCAGCTTTGTTTTGCGATTTATGCTTGTTCGCGCGAATTGACCAAACTTTATCGTCCGTTGCTTGAAAAGCTTGAAATTACATATCCGCAATATTTAGTGCTTTTGGTGTTATGGGAGAAGGGGGAATCAACAGTGAAGGAGTTAGGTCGACGATTGTATTTAGATTCCGGCACGCTAACACCGATGTTAAAGAGAATGGAGGAAAATGGACTCATTCATCGGTCGCGCTCGGTGGAAGATGAACGAGTCGTCCACATCACGCTAACGGAAAAAGGCGACAAATTAAAAGCAGAAGCGCAATGCATACCGCAAGCCATTGCAGAACGAGTGGGACTTCCTAGTGAGGAGTGGAATCAATTGTTGCCTTTGTTGCGTTCGCTGCTTCAACGGCTCGAAATGGCGCAAACCAGTTCGTGAGGAGGAGAGACTTGCTTTTTAAATTTGTATTGTTTAAAATTAAGTTGCGCAAAATTAAATTTTAGGAAGAGAGGTGCTGGAGGATGCAATCGATTTACTCAACGTCCGTCACAGCTCATGGTGGGAGAAACGGAAAGGTAGTGTCCGACGATGGGATCCTTTCTCTCGAGGTGAAAATGCCGAAAGAACTCGGAGGACCGGGTGGTGCGACCAATCCTGAGCAATTGTTTGCGGCGGGATATGCTGCTTGCTTTGACAGCGCATTGAATTTAGTGATTCGCCAAAAAAAGATCAAAACCGATGGTACGGAAGTGACCGCTCGGGTGGTGCTTGGCAAAGACGAAGCAGATGGTGGGTTTCAGCTGGCGGTTGCTCTCGAAGTGCGTGTGCTAGGCGTTGATCGCCCAACGGCTGAAGACTTGGTGCATGCTGCTCATCAAATCTGCCCGTATTCGAAAGCGGTCCGCGGCAATATTGACGTAACGCTTTCTGTCAACGAATAACGGCCATCAGCGAAGGTGTCCCTTAACGATGTAGGGTGGGGACACCTTCTGTTTGTGGGGCGGTTGTTCGTTGGTGGTCAACCGACATCGTCCGCTAGCCCACCTGTTTAGGAGGTTGGTGATTGACTCGCGCAATCGCTTCTCAAAGTTGTTTCTCAACTAGGCCTTGCAACAATGCACTTTTATTCATCGACCAAAGGAAACCACTGATTTCCAACAACCTTCTAGCGTTGTTTTAAAGTCGGTTTTGGAAAAAGCGGAGCAGCTCCTCAGCGCGGTTTCCGACCAGTTGAATCAGCTGTTCAAACATGGCGTCGCGCTGCAGATCGAGCTCAATGATGCGTTTCGCCAGCTCGAGCGCTTTTTCGTTCATGGAACTGGCCCCCTTTCATGGTCCAAATGGGTCTAAATCGTTCGTATTCGCGGCGCAATTCCTCTATCGTCCAGTGTTCGAGCTGTGCTGGATCATCGGTCAAACCCACTCGCAGCAGGTGGTTAATATAAAACTGTTTTTGTTGTTTTACTGCCTGTTGCATCCATTTCCCCATGTCGCTCCCTCCCTGTTTTTACCTTTACGATACCACCTTTTTCTTTAGTGTACAGCGAATGTGTTAAGCACATTTACAGGAAATTTAAAAAATGTGTTAATTTTATTTACAAAAATTAACGAGATACCATGATTTTTTGTATAATTGCGTTAGAAAATGTAACGTATAGAGGTGAGGAAGATGACTGCTCATCTACAAGAGGATCATTACAAGTATAAAAAAGTCATTTCGATCGGTGTCGTCAGCGAACTGACCGGGCTGTCGCAGCGGCAAATTCGTTATTACGAGGAACGGAAGCTGGTGTTCCCTGACCGTTCCAAAGGAACTCGCAAATATTCATTCGCCGATGTGGAGCAGTTGATGAAAATTGCTAATCAACGCGAGGAAGGTGTATCGACTTGGGAAATTCGTCAAGAGATGACGAAAGAGCTGCGCGAGCGAATGTTAAAAGGGCAAATGAACGCCCATTTTCGGAGGCGTTCGTGAAAATCCTACCTTTCAAAACAATGGGCTGTGGAAAAAGTTGGCTTGGAGGGCAGGGGCAAACCTGCTGTTTTCCTTGATCAATGGTGAATCCCGGCTTGAATATGTCGTGGAGGGGAATGGCGGACGACGCGACGTTTCATTTTTCGCGTCCGCCCGCCGAAGTATTTGGTGATGTCAAAAGAAAAGCTGGTTTCGCTCTACGGTTGCCATCTTATCCACTAACTCCCTCTTTCTTCTCTCCTCCATTTCACTATAATGGGTATCGAGGGAGGAGAGAAGACGATGACCATCTTTTTTGGCGTTCTTGCCATCTTGTTATTGCTTGCTTTCATCATTCGTAAAGCCCACCGCAACACGTATGAAGCGGTTTTGCATAAAGTCCAAGTCGGCGGCTGTCCAGAGGGTGGGGACGGAGCCCTTCGGATTTTGCAGCTGTCGGATTTGCATCTTGAAAAACTGTCAATCACCCCGGACGATGTATACAACAAGCTGAAAGACGAAGCGATCGATTTGATCGCGTTGACGGGCGACTTTTTGGACCGTGAGGAAAGCATCGCCAAGCTCGGTCCGTATTTGGCTGCGCTCAATGCATTGAAACCGACGTACGGCATGTATGCGGTGTTTGGCAACCATGATTACGTGCTTCAAGGTGAAGCGTTTGAGCGCTTGAGAGCGACGCTTGAGGCGCACGGCTGCACCGTCTTGCAAAACGAGACGAAAACGATCACGGTCAACGGTCAAACCGTCAATATCATTGGCATCGATGATTTTTACACGGGGCGCAGCGACATCAAAAAGGCATACGCCGGCGTGAAAGACGGCATCAACCTCGTGTTGACGCACGATCCAGACATCGTGCCGCATATGAAAGATTATCATTTTGATTACTTGCTGTCGGGTCATTTCCACGGCGGGCAAATTCATTGGCCGAAGCCGTACCATTTGGCGAAAATGAGCAAAACGCTCACCGAGCGGAACATGATCAAAGGTTATCATGAATGGGAAGGAAAACCGTTTTATATCAACGAAGGGCTTGGGCAAACGGGAGTGAACATCCGGATCGGCTCGAAGCCGGAAGTGACGCTCCACGTCATGGCGTTGCCGCCTGTGGCGGGAACGGAAGCGGTCAAGGCTGTCTAAATGGGCAGCTTTGGCCGCTTTTTCATCGCTATGGGAAACGCGTCTTGCGCTGAAGCTTGTATTCATCGCAGAACGTTTGGCGCCGGCAGTAGGACCGTCCCTTAGCCGAACGGGAAGCGGCAGCGAAGTATGGTTCACATTTGGGCGCGAGCGACAAAGATTGATGGCGGGCTGAATAGAAACGAGAAATCATTCCCATAATTTTAGAAAGAAAGGAGTGGTAGTGTATGGAGCCGTCGTGGAGAGCGCTGTTGCCGTTTCTCGTTGTCATTCCCGTTTCGATTTGGACGAAGCAAGTGATTCCCGGTCTGTTTGTCGGGCTGTTGGTCGGAAGCTATTTATTGACGCCGTCGCTGCTCGGCGGATTGCGAACGATGCTTCATTACGTCGTCGATAACTTGATGCAGACGAACAACATTCGCATCATCATGTTTTTATACGTGTTTGCCGGTCTTGTCAGCATGATCAAATATACCGGGGGAATCAAAGGGTTCGTCCATCTCGTCAGCCAAAAAGTGAAATCGGCCAAAGCGGCCATGCTGCTGACGTGGATCTCGACGATGGTGACGTTTAGCGACCCTGATTTTCGCATCGTCACCGTCGCGCCGATCATGAAGGCGCTGCGCAAACGGCTTGGGCTGTCGTCCCAGCAAATCGGCTTTGCCATTGAGGTGACCTCCAACCCGGTTGTCGCGCTCATCCCAATTGCCACCGCGTTCGTCGGCTATATGGTGTCGGTCATCGACAAGGCGCTTGATACGGCCGGCATCGGGGCGGAGCCGTACATCGTGTACGTCCGCAGCATTCCGTTTAACTTTTTCTCGTATGCCATTCTCGCCGTCGGGCTGTACTACAGCTTTTTTGTCTACTCGCGCAAAAAACAGGCGGAGATCAGCAAAGAGCGGGGGGGAAAGCCGATCGAGCGTTGGGATCCGCGTTTGGCGCTCGAAATGGCGGAAGAACAGCGACCGGCTGACCATCCGCCCAACGAAGCGCAAGGGGAAGAAGGAGACGCGATGCAGACATGCCCGCGCGCGTATCAAAAAGAAACGCCGGTCAAGCCCTGGAATTTGATCGTTCCCCTTTCGATCGTGCTCGTTTTGACGTTGTTTTTAAGCTGGTGGGACGGTCACCGCGGGGCGAGAACGTTTTGGGAGGCGTTTTTGCAAAGCGATGCGCTCGGGGCGATGTTGGAGGCGCTTTTGTTTACGGTCATGATCACCGTTGCGTTCTTCCTTTGGCAGCGGTTTCGCTTGACGGATTTGTTGACTCATTTTGTCAAGGGCGGCAATGAACTTATGTCTGTCATTTTGATGCTGGCGCTCATTTGGGCGCTGTCAGCTGTGGCGGAGGATTTAGGGTTTTCGCAATACATTACGGGCCATGTTAAAGAATGGATTCCGCCGTTTTTTGTCGCCCCGATTTTGTTTTTGCTTGGCGCCGTCATTTCCTATTTCATCGGCTCGTCGTGGGGGACGTGGGGGATGTTGATGCCGCTTGGCGTAACGCTCGCGAGCCAGTCAGGAGCGAACATTTTGCCGGTCATCGGCGCGGTGTTTGCGAGCGGGACGTTCGGGGCGTTCGCGTCGCCGCTCAGCGACAATACCGTGACGCTGTGCACCATTTTGGATTTGCCGGTGATCGAGTATGCGCGCACGAAGCTGGTTCCGTCGCTCATCGCCGCCGGCATCGCCGCCGTTTTGTTCGGCGCCACGTCATTTCTTTTGCATTAGCGCTGCTGTCGCCTCTCCTCCTTTCGTGATACACTAAAAGAAAAAGGAAGAGAGGGGAGCGGCGATGGGGGAGACGGAACGGCAGCTTGACGAGCTCAGCCGATGGCAAACGGAAGATGTGGTCGCGCAGCTCGAGCCGTTGCACGAGCGGCTCGCTCTGGAGGACGCGTATTACCAGGCCGCCGAAGATGAGAGGGCGCGCGCCCGATATTATCGTCATCTGCCGCTTGATGGGGACGGATGGATGTTGTTTGTCCGCTATCACGAACTGGTGGCGCGCACCCATAAGCGGCGGCTGCCGTATTTTTTCAGCAAGGACGAATATTTGTACACATGGGTCGACTTGCAGCCGGACGGAACGGTGCGAAGCTTGTACTCCGGCGAGCGAAAAGACCCGAAGATGTTGATCGTCCAAGATGTCGAAACGATGAAACGGCGCTATGATGAATTTCGCCAGTTGTTGAAAAACATGAAGCATGGGCTCGGCGATGTGCACGAGCGGGTGAAAACGATCGAGCAGCAATGGAAATTCAATGCCGAACATGTCGTGCCGCAGTCGTGGTTTGGCGCCCGCGAACCGATGAAAGGCGATTTGCATCATTTGTTCGTCTGCCAGCCGGAGTGCAACACGATGCGGTCGAATTTTCCGTATGCGGATTTTCCGTTTTACAATCCGGAAGACCCCGACGAGCAAGTGCAAAACCGTTGCGGCGTTGTCTATAACGGCTATTTCGAGCCGGAGTACGGCAAAGGGACGGCGGCAAGGGCCATGCTGTACTTTCTGCTTCGCTATCCGAAGGCGATCGCCAAGCCGTTTCGGCGCAAAATCGATATTCCGCTCCTTGTCCGTTGGCACGAGCAATTTCCGCCGACGGTGTATGAACATCATCGCAACAGCGCGATTTTTTTCATCCAAGGCAACCGCAACCCGTTCATTGATTTCCCCGAACTGGCGGGGCGAATGGTGTTTCCGTTTGAAGGGACGATGGCAAATGGAGCGTTGTCTGAATAGCGCCTGGCCGCTTGAGCATGGCGGTGAACAAAAAGCGGCACCCGGAAGACGAGCGTTTCTGCCGGGAGGCCGCTTTTTTGTTTCCTGCCGTTGGACAAGGCGCAAGAGGGAAGGTTAGGCGGAAACCGTCTTGCCATCCGGTGGTTGGCGATCCGCTTGTTTGCGGAAGTATGTGGCGACCATCGGACCGGAAATATTGTGCCAGACGCTGAAAATGGCGCTCGGAACGGCGGCGAGCGGCGAAAAATGGGCGGTCGCCAAGGCCGCGCCAAGCCCGGAATTTTGCATGCCGACTTCGATGGAAATCGCCTTTTGTTTGGGCGGTGACAGGCGAAACAGTTTGGCAAACCAATACCCAAGCAACAAGCCCAACCCGTTATGAGCCACGACAATAAGGAAGATGAGCAGTCCGCTTTTGGCAATGGCCGCTTGGTTTTGCCCGACGACGGCGGCGACGATGGCCACGATGGCGATGACCGAAACGAGCGGCAGCGCCGGGATGCATGCTTTGACTTGCTTTTGGAACAGCGCCTAGGCGATGAGGCCCAAAACGATCGGAATGAGCACGACTTTGACGATCGACCAAAACAAAGCCGCGGCCGATACGGACAGCCATTTCCCGGCGAAAAGCAAAATGAGCGAAGGCGTCAAAATCGGCGCTAAAATCGTCGAAACAGACGTGACGGCGACCGACAGCGCCGTATCTCCTTTTGCCAAATACGTCATGACGTTGGACGCCGTTCCGCCCGGGCAGCAGCCGACTAAAATAATGCCGAGCGCCACTTCACGCGAAACCGGCAGAAAGTAAGCGAGCAAAAACGCGACAAGGGGCATGATCAGAAACTGGGCAACGACGCCGATCAACACATCAAGCGGACGTTTGAATACTTCTTTGAAATCATCTGCTGAAAGTGTCAATCCCATCCCAAACATCACGATGCCTAACAGCGGCACAATATACGGGGCGATCCACGTAAACGCGCCGGGAACGAAAAAAGCGAGCGCGCCGAACAGAAGCACCCAGATCGCAAACGTATTGCCGACAACGTTGCTGATTTTTCCTAGTGTATTCACTGTACTCACTCCTTGAACAAAGATGGGAAAGATATACAAGAAATTATATACATTTTTTTGAAAAGTTCAACTAATGAATCGCCAAATTTTGAAGAAACGTTGACAATATGGAGTCGCTGTGAAAAAATTCACTCCCTTTTTCTTCAGTTGTGCTATGATAGGAATTGAGAAAAAGAATCATTATTGGCATCAATAAGCGTAGACAGGGAAATAGGGGGAAAGACGATGTTGCTGACCGATTTGCATAAAGGAGAGACAGCGGTCGTCGTCCGTTTGGCTGTTGACAATGAGGCACTGAAACAGCGTCTTCTTCATCTAGGGGTCAAAGAAGGAAAAATGGTGCGGTTAAAAGCCGCGATGCCGTTTGGCGGGCCGGTGATGGTCGAAGTCGATGGACAGGCCATCGGCTTGCGGCGCAAAGAAGCGTCGGCGATTGAGGTGAAATGATGGCGTACGTAGCGCTGTTTGGCAACCCCAATACTGGAAAAACGTCATTGTTTAACTGTTTAACCGGCTCTTATGAATATGTTGGCAACTGGAGCGGGGTAACGGTCGAGAAGAAAGTAGGAGTGCTTCGCCAGCACGGCGTGCCGGTCGTTGATTTGCCCGGCCTTTACTCGCTCCAACCGCTGTCCCGCGATGAAGGAGTGGCGACTGATTTCTTATTGACCGAGCCGTGTTCAGTGATCGTCAATATCGTTGACGCGTCGCAACTCAAGCGCAACTTGCATTTGACGGTTCAGCTATTGGAATTTGGCCGGCCGCTCATCATCGCTTTGAACATGGTCGATGTCGCAGAAAAGCGCGGCATCAACATCGATGCCGCCAAGCTGTCACGCCATCTCGGCGTCCCGGTTGTTCCGGTCATCGCGCGGACGGGAAAGGGGATAAAGGAGTTATCGCACACCATTTTGTCGACAAAAGACGGACGCCATTCCCGCATTTTTATTGATTACGGCATCGAAGTGGAACGCGCGATCCGCCGCATTGCCGAGCAACTTCCCGATGACGTGCCGGGAGATAAACGCTGGATGGCGGTGCAATTTCTAGAAGGAAACGAGCGCATCGCCGCTTATTTGCGCAACCGTTGCGATTTGTCACTGCTTGTAGCGATTCGCGCGGAGACGGAACAGGCGCTTGGCTGCCCGGTGGCTAAGCGTATTTATGAAGCGCGCGACCGCTGGATCAGCGAAACGATCGCGGCGGCGGCCATCGAGTTTGCGCCAAAGCCGCTGACGCTAACGGAAAAAATCGACGCGGTGGTGACAAACCGTTATGCTGGGCTGCCGATTTTTTTGGCGCTGATGTATATCGTGTTTATGCTCACGTTCAACTGGCTCGGCACGCCGCTTGCCGATCGGCTTGACGCCTTTTTCTCCGGGCCGCTCACCGACTGGCTGTCGCGTTTGCTTGATTGGGCAGGAGCGTCGCCGTTTATCGAAGCGCTTGTGTTGGATGGCATTGTCGCCGGGGTCGGCGGTGTGCTCGTGTTTGTGCCGCAAATTTTCATTTTGTTCTTTTTCATTTCATTGTTGGAAGACTCCGGCTATATGGCGCGTGTGGCGATGGTGATGGATCGAATCATGGAAGCGATTGGGTTAAACGGCAAAGCATTTATTCCGATGATTATCGGCTTTGGCTGCAACGTTCCCGGAGTGATGGCGGCGCGCACGATCGAGCAGCCGAAAGAACGGTTGTTGACGATGTTGCTGTTGCCGTTTATGTCGTGCTCCGCCCGCTTGCCGGTGTACGCGCTGTTTGCGGGGACGTTTTTTGTTCGCGAACAGGCGCTTGTCGTCTTTTCGCTTTACGTGCTTGGCATCATAGTAGCCTTAGGGCTGGCCAAATTGTTTTCATCGGCCGTATTCAAAAATGAAAGCTCGCTCTTTGTCATTGAATTGCCCCCATATCGTGTGCCGCAGGCGCTCACATTATGGCGCAGCACATGGGAGAAAGGGAAAGGGTTTGTCCGCAAAGCCGGAACGTTTATTTTCGGCGGCTCGGTCGCCATTTGGCTGTTGACGTATATCGGGCCGCATGGGGTTGGGGTCTCAATGGATGACAGCCTGCTGGCGGCCATCGGCGGGATGATTGCGCCGCTGTTGGCGCCGCTTGGTTTTGGCGCTTGGCAGGCCGGGGCTGCGTTAATTACCGGCTTTTTGGCGAAAGAAGTTGTTGTATCAACGATGAATATTATTTATCACGTCCATGAGGCGGCCGGATTGAAATCGGTGATCGCTTCCCATTTCACTCCGTTGTCAGCCTTCAGCTTTATGGTGTTTGTCCTTCTATATACACCATGTTTAGCGACAGCAGCGACGATCCGCAAAGAAACCGGATCGTGGAAATGGATGCTGTTGTCGATCGGCGTTGCCTTAACAGTCGCTTATATGTTGTCATTTGTTGTTTACCAAGCTGGAATGATATTCGGTTTTCAATGAAAGGAGCATTCCCGTTAGGAGCTTTTCCGGGGACTTGATCAAAAAAAGCCCTCTTGGTATGATGCAGGGGTGTC
>NZ_LQYX01000076.1:16816-17319 GCF_001587475.1 Geobacillus sp. B4113_201601 | reverse complement strand
ATGCCGAACTGACGCAGGATTTTCATCCCCGGGTGGAGGGCAAACCATTGCCCATGGATCTTTTCCGTGAAAATGCCAAACTGACGCGGGATTTTCATCCCCGGGTGGAGGGCAAATCGCGCTGCCCATGGAACTTTTCCGTGAAAATGCCGCACTGGCGCGGATTTTCATCCCCGGGTGGAGGGCAAAACGTTGCCCATGGATCTTTTCCGTGAAAATGCAGGACTGGCGTAGGATTTTCATCCCCGGGTGGAGGGCAGATCACGCTGCCCATGGATCTTTTCCGTGAAAATGCCGCACTGGCGCGAGATTTTCATCCCTAGGCGGAGGGTAGATCGCTGCCCATGGAACGGAACTTTTCTGTTTAAAAGGATAGGATTTACAAGTATATATTAGCAAGTTATCGTTAAATTTGGAATAGATAATGCTATTATGCAACAAAATTTTAAAAAATTTATATTTTTTATATTTCCGAGCTTTATATCTCACATTTCGCACCCTTC
>NZ_LQYX01000076.1:0-16806 GCF_001587475.1 Geobacillus sp. B4113_201601 | reverse complement strand
GTTCCCGTGAATCCGCAATGCCAAACTCGAGCCAGCGATATCGTCAAGCTAATCATTCTGGATATCTTGAGCGGCCAGCAAGCGCTCGTTCATTGGGAACAATGAGCGCATGACATCGATTGGCCGAGGCTGATTCGGCCAGGGCTGGATCCGTCTTGGTTCAACGACGATGCCATCGCGCGTCATTGGGATCGCCTGTATGAGGCGAATCTCCATCAAGTCCTTTCGTCTTGCCTCGTGCAGATCGACAAGAAAGAAGGCCTCTCTCTGTTGGCCTTGGCCATTTCCCTCGTCTTCCAGAGCCGGGTGCGTCCGTTCATCACCCCGGAACGCCCATTCAAGGGCGCAGGAGGCCGGAAACTGACCCGTCCGACCGGTCAGGCGATCTTTCAGTTGTTCCGGTATGTGAACGTCGCCCTACTGGAGTTGCCGGATGGGCGCATCCAACGCGCGTTAGGGAAACCGCTCACCCCTGATCAGCGAAGGATCCTGCAGGGATTGGGCATGGATAAGAGCATTGACGTGTAACGTCATACGGAACGACTAGCGATGGTAAAAAAAGGATTACCATCGCTCGTTGTGTTGGTCAAAATGGTATTCTAAAAAACGAAATAAAAAATCCTTTCTTTCTCCCCTGTTAGGGTGCGAAATGTGAGTTAAAATATAAATCCACTGCCTTCCTTAGAAAAACCCCCTCCATAGTAAACAGAGTAGTGGACTTTCTTTTTTCTGTCTACTATAAGGGGATCATATCACGTTTGGGGCACCTTCTTTATCGTTTCGGGGTAAAAAGCAGACGAAAGGCGGTTCCGAAATCAAAGGCCGCCAACGCCGCCAAGGCGATGGTCGAAACGTTCCAAATCGTTTCATGCGCGCTTTGGATCGCCAAATACGTAAACAGCAAACCTAGAAGGAAATAGGGCAATGAGAAGAGTCGAGGGTGGCGCGTCATAACCATACCCCCCAAATCGTCAGCGGCAATTCCGGCTGGCGCATCATTTTTTCCATTTCATCAGCCAGTAGCATCTGCACAACGACGACGAACGTGTTCATCGCCACATGGGCGAACATCGGCACGAAAATGCGGCCGGTTTTTGCATATAAAAAGGCGAACGTCAGACCGATCGCTGTATACAAAAGCAAATGCTCCAGCTCCATATGGGCGATGGCGAAAAGAAGCGAGCTTGCGAGCGCGGCCGGCCAAAAGCGGTATTTTTCATAAAGCGATCCAAAAATGATTTTGCGGAAAACGAGTTCTTCCAAAATCGGGCCGATGACCGAAGCGACAATGACTAGCAACGGTGTCAAGCGAATGATCTCAATGATTTGTCTTGTGTTCTCCGATCCTGGTTCAATGCCGAGCAGCCGCCATTCGATATTGACGGCGATGCTTTGAGCGACAAGCGCCAAAAACACGCCTAAAAATGCCCACATCCACGATGAAGCGAGCGGCATCTGCCGCATGTTTTGCTCAGGGCGGGCGCGGCGAAGCAGCCATAAAATAATGACAAACGCTGTCAAAAAGCTGATGACCGCCCAATATCCAGAAGCGATTTTTGTAGCTTCGCTGGGGGTTTCCGCGCTTGACCCGACGCCGAGGGCGCATAGAAGCGGCACGCCCGCAAAAGCGGACAGCTGCATGGCGATATAAGTGATCAGCACGTACCAGTCATGACGTTTCAAGTTTTCTAACCCCTTTATTCAAAATATATCCGTATTGTAGCATATGTTTGGCGAAATGATAAGAAAAGCGCGTTGGTTCAATCCAACGGCAAACGGGACAAAAAAACAGCCGCCGGGTGTTTATTGGCGCTGGAAATGTGCAATAATGAAAACGGATTTTGCGCCGCCGGCTTGAGAAGCTAGCCGTCGTCCCGCCCGGTTGCCCTTCAGCTGGCCGGCATGTTTCTGTCAGGCCGGAAGCGTGAAAACGAACGAGACCGCTTGTCGGTGGAACAATGCGCTGCTCGCGCGTTTCTGTCGCGCCGGAAGCAGCGGTTTTGGGCGAAATGCTGCCGGTTGGCGGAGGACGGTTGTTCTTTGTCGGTCTTCGGGGCGACCGATTGGCTCGTGTGGCGCCAAAAAGAAAAGCCACTATTTTTTTGAATTTCCTACTTGCAAAACGGAAAGAAGTTCATTAATATTATAAGTGTGTTAGCACTCAATAAAGATGAGTGCTAATAAGAACGGCGAAAACTATCGTTAAGGAGGTTGTTTCCCGTGTTGAAGCCATTAGGCGATCGCATTGTCATTGAAGTCGTGGAAACAGAAGAAAAAACGGCAAGCGGCATCGTGTTGCCGGATACGGCGAAAGAAAAGCCGCAAGAAGGCCGTGTTGTCGCCGTTGGTGCAGGCCGCGTGCTCGATAACGGCCAACGTGTTGCACCGGAAGTTGAAGTCGGCGACCGCATCATCTTCTCGAAATACGCGGGCACAGAAGTGAAATACGACGGCAAAGAGTACTTAATTTTGCGTGAAAGCGACATTTTGGCTGTCATTCGCTAATCTATGCGCCGATCAAATAAAACATACGTAAAACTCACTGAATACTTAACGTTCGCTTCATGCACGTGTTGCAATTTCATCCATATTGTAAGGAGGTAACGGGGTATGGCAAAACAAATCAAGTTCAGCGAAGAAGCGCGCCGTGCGATGTTGCGCGGGGTGGACAAACTCGCAGACGCCGTGAAAGTCACGTTAGGTCCGAAAGGCCGCAACGTCGTATTGGAGAAAAAATTTGGTTCGCCGCTCATCACGAATGACGGCGTCACGATCGCGAAAGAAATTGAACTCGAAGATCCGTTTGAAAACATGGGCGCGAAATTGGTCGCTGAAGTCGCCAGCAAAACGAACGACATCGCTGGGGACGGGACGACAACCGCTACCGTATTGGCGCAAGCGATGATCCGCGAAGGGCTGAAAAACGTGGCTGCTGGTGCGAACCCGATGGGCATCCGCCGCGGGATTGAAAAAGCGGTTGCGGTTGCCGTTGAAGAATTAAAAGCCATCTCCAAACCGATCAAAGGAAAAGAATCGATCGCCCAAGTTGCTGCGATTTCGGCTGCTGACGAAGAAGTCGGCCAATTGATCGCTGAAGCGATGGAACGCGTCGGCAACGACGGTGTCATCACGCTGGAAGAATCGAAAGGCTTCACGACGGAACTCGACGTTGTCGAAGGGATGCAATTCGACCGCGGTTACGTTTCGCCGTACATGATTACAGATACGGAAAAAATGGAAGCTGTTCTCGAAAATCCGTACATTTTGATTACGGACAAAAAAGTATCGAGCATCCAAGAGTTGCTGCCGGTTCTTGAACAAGTCGTTCAACATGGCCGTCCGCTCTTGATCATCGCCGAAGATGTCGAAGGCGAAGCGCTCGCGACGCTCGTTGTCAACAAACTGCGCGGCACGTTCAACGCTGTTGCCGTCAAAGCGCCTGGCTTCGGCGATCGCCGCAAAGCGATGCTCGAAGATATCGCGATTTTAACAGGCGGCGAAGTCATTTCGGAAGAGCTTGGCCGCGAACTGAAATCGACAACGATCGCTTCGCTTGGCCGTGCGTCGAAAGTAGTCGTAACGAAAGAAACGACGACGATTGTCGAAGGCGCTGGCGATTCGGAGCGCATCAAAGCGCGCATCAACCAAATCCGTGCGCAGCTTGAAGAAACAACGTCCGAATTCGACCGCGAAAAACTGCAAGAACGCTTGGCGAAATTGGCTGGCGGCGTAGCGGTCATCAAAGTGGGGGCGGCAACCGAAACAGAATTGAAAGAACGCAAACTGCGCATCGAAGACGCGCTCAACTCGACTCGTGCGGCGGTTGAAGAAGGCATTGTCGCCGGCGGTGGTACGGCGTTGATGAACATCTACAACAAAGTCGCGTCCATCGAGGCGGAAGGCGATGAAGCAACCGGCGTGAAAATCGTATTGCGCGCGATCGAAGAACCGGTTCGTCAAATCGCGCAAAACGCTGGTCTGGAAGGCTCGATCATCGTTGAGCGCCTGAAAAACGAAAAACCGGGCGTCGGCTTCAACGCTGCAACGGGCGAATGGGTCGACATGATCGAAGCTGGTATCGTTGACCCGACGAAAGTCACTCGCTCGGCGCTGCAAAACGCAGCTTCTGTCGCTGCGATGGTCTTGACGACCGAAGCGGTTGTCGCCGACAAACCGGAAGAAAACAAAGGCAACAATCCGGGCATGCCGGACATGGGCGGCATGATGTAATCAGCGCCTCCCATCCGTTGGAACACTGGGGTTTTCCCCGGTGTTCTTTTTGTTTTGACCATGAAAATGACCATGCTATGGAATGCGGATCAAGCACGCATAAATCGCCTCCCCCTCTTGCCAAGCAGCGTGAATGACGTAGATGTACGAACCTTGTTGTTTTGGCAGTGTGATCGTTCCATCTTGCACCGGCTGCCAGTCAACATCATCATCCTTCCATACGCCGGCTTCGAGTGTTGATGGGCGGTAGTCAAACTCGATGCGAAGTTTTGCCCCTGAAGCGGCGGGATGAGGCTTGAGTTCTCTGACGAGCAGCGGTGGGGCGGCGGCATCGGCAACAACTCCGCGCCGGCCTGTCGACCACGTGTAAGTCCCGAGCCGGTGGTCGACCGTTTCACCGTTGACGGTTAACGTTAATTCAGGCGGCTTGATATCACCGAATGAACAGCCGGAAAGCCATAGAAGCAAAATAAGAAGCGGGGCCCGTCGTTTCTTCATTGTCGAACCATTCCCCCTTTTTAAACATAGACGTTTTTTCCGCCGATTTGTTGCGTTGATCTGTCTCAAAATGGGAATAAAAATGTAATGGAGCTCTTCACTATGACATCCTTCCTTTTTATACCAACCGATTTTGTCTTTAAAAGTCAAGTATATCTTTTGGTGATAAACTTGTCATGGGGATGTCGAAACAAAGGAGGACAACGCAATGAATGAACGAATCGAACGCGACTCGCTCGGCGAGGTGAGGGTGCCGGCCGATAAATATTGGGGAGCGCAAACGGAGCGAAGCCTGCAAAACTTCCGGATCGGCAAGGAAACGATGCCGTTGGAACTCATTTATGCTTATGCCGAGCTGAAAAAAGCGGCAGCTATCGTCAACGAGCAAGCCGGGAAGCTGAGCGAAGCGAAAAGACGGGCGATTGTAGCGGCGTGCGACGAAATTTTGGCCGGTCAGTGGGATGCGCATTTTCCGCTTGTCGTTTGGCAGACGGGAAGCGGGACGCAGACGAATATGAACGTCAACGAAGTGGTGGCGAGACGGGCGAACGAGCTGCTCCGTGACGGCGAGGAGCGCATTCACCCGAACGATGACGTGAATATGTCACAAAGCTCCAATGATACGTTTCCAACGGTCATGCATATGGCGGTGTATGCGAAAATTCACACGCATTTGCTGCCGGCGCTGGATGGATTGATTGGCACGTTCGCAGCGAAGGAGCGGCAATATGCGAAGACGATCAAAATCGGGCGCACCCACTTGCAAGATGCAACGCCGCTCACATTCGGACAAGAGATTTCCGGGTGGCGGACGATGCTGGAGAAAAGCAAAATGATGATCAGCGAAGCGGCCGACAAGCTGCTCGATTTGGCGATCGGTGGCACGGCGGTCGGCACGGGGCTCAATGCGCCGCCAGCGTTTGGCGAACAAGTCGCCAAACAGCTGCACACCCAAACCGGCTACCCGTTCCGCTCTGCTGCCAACAAATTTCACGCGCTGACCAGCCATGACGAGATCGTTTATGTTCACGGGGCGTTGAAGGCGCTCGCCGCCGATCTGATGAAAATCGCGAACGATATTCGCTGGCTGGCGAGCGGACCGCGCTCCGGGCTCGGGGAGATCACGATTCCAGCCAATGAACCTGGGAGTTCCATCATGCCAGGCAAAGTGAATCCGACGCAAAGTGAAGCGATGACGATGGTGGCCGTGCAAGTGTTTGGCAATGATGCGGCAATTGGTTTTGCGGCAAGCCAAGGCCATTTTCAATTAAACGTGTTCAAACCGGTCATCGCCTATAACGCCATTCAGTCCGTCCAGCTGCTTGGCGATGCTATTCGCTCATTTGATGAGCGATGCGCCCAAGGGTTGGAGGCGAACGAAACGAAAATGAAAGAGTACGTGGACCGCTCGCTCATGCTCGTGACAGCGTTAAGCCCGCATATCGGCTATGACAAAGCCGCGGAAATCGCCAAGCTTGCGCACCGCGAAGGATTGACGCTGAAAGAAGCGGCCTTGAAAACCGGCTATGTGACAGCCGAGCAGTACGAAGAATGGGTAAGGCCGGAGAAGATGATTTAGTGGCCCAAAACGCTAGGAGCGAACAGGTGGCCAAAAAACGGGGCTGATCCAAAAGGTCGTCTGTCTTCAAGATCGACACAACTATACGAAACGTTGAGGCAGCGCGCCTAGGAGGCTGGTGATTTCGTGCAAAAACGACTGATTCCACTCGTTTCTCAATTAGAAAAACCCTGCAGAACCAGCTTTCTCTTCGGAATGAAAATGCCATCGATTGGTGTGCGACAGCGATTTTTCACCGTCCTCCTAGTAGTGGGGGACAAGGAGGCTCCGGTCTTTTGGGATACGGCGACGGAAGCGGCGTTCTTTTTTGTCTCATGAGGACGAGGGTGTTCCGTTTGAGACACCCTCGTTTTCCTTTGTGACAGCCTTCTCGCCAGCTCAGGTCAATGTTAGGCAAACAGGCGAATGAGCTCATTGATCGCCAAGGCGGCAAACAGCGCTAAGCATAAAGTGAGCAGCACGTTCGACAGCCAATGGTTTCGCCCTTCGTCCGGAAGCGCTTTTTTGGAGTTGAGCAAGTAAAGGAGCGTGACAGCCAAAAACGGCATAAACAGCGCCCCGAGCGCTCCATAGACGATAATGAGCCCGACCGGTTTGCCGATAAAATGCAAGAGCATCGGCGGGAACGTGAGCCAAAAGACGTAGAAACGAAACGCTTTTGTCTGGTTGAGCGACTCGGCGCCAACCGGCGTTTTCCGCATGTTGCGAACAAAATCGGCAAACAAATAGGAAACGCCGTTCCAAACGCCGATGACGGATGTAAACGACGCCGACCAAAAGCCGAGCAAAAAGAGCCAACGAGCAGCTGGATGCAGCTCATTGCCCATGATCGAAGCGAACGAGACAAGCCCTTGTTCGCCGCTGATCGACGTATTAGTTCCGTAAAGAAGCGCGGCGCCCAAAATAAGAAGCGACAATGTAAAAAGCGCTGTCACGATATAGGCGATGGCGGAATCGTAACGCATCGGCGATACGTAGGCGCGGCCTTTCCATCCGTTTTCCTGCAGCCAATAGCCGTACGACGCCATCGTAATCGAACCGCCGACGCCGCCGATTAGCCCGAGAGCATACAAGAGCGAGCCTTTGGGCAAATGGGGAACGGCGGTTTGCCAAAGATCGTCCAGCTGCGGCAATACAAGGAGCGCCGAGCCGACCACCGTGACAAACATTAGTCCGACGAGCACATTCATCACCCGTTCGAACAGCTGAAACCGTCCTGACCACGTGATGGCAAAACCGGCGAGGCCATGAATGACCGCCCACACCCAAAGCGGGATCGAGGGGATCATTGCCGACATCGCCAGCGCGCACGATGAGGTGCCCGCCGCTCCGTAAACAAATCCCCAAATGATCGCATACACCCCGAAGTAGACGGACGCCCATTTCCCCATCGACTGCCAGCCTTCGAAAATCGTTTTTCCGCTTAATAAATGCCAGCGTCCGACTCCTTCGTTCAGCACAAATTTGAACAAGGCCCCGACGATAATCGCCCACATGAAAATAAGGCCGTAGTTTGTGCCGGCGACAAGGGCGGCGACCAAGTCTCCGGCGCCGACTCCGGTGGCGGCGACGATCAACCCAGGGCCGATCATCGTCCATTTTGATTTCCTCATTTTTCTCCTCCCCCTTTGTTGCAAATCGATTCCAAAAGTTCGGTATATTCGATATCATATTAATAGTATAAACGAGATATTGTCTACCGCTAAAAGACCCATTTATCACCATAAAAGGAGCTTGATGTCATGACGATGAACGAACCGTTGCTTCCCGCCATCGAACAAGTGGTTCGCAATGTCGAACAAGTCATTGTTGGAAAACGCCAAGTGATTGTGCTCAGTTTAACAGCGCTGTTGGCCAAGGGGCACGTATTGCTTGAAGACGTGCCCGGCGTCGGCAAAACGATGCTCGTGCGCGCGCTGGCGAAATCATTTCAAGCTGAGTTGAAACGGGTTCAGTTTACGCCGGACTTGTTGCCGAGCGATGTGATTGGTGTTTCGGTCTATAACCCGAAAGAGCGGCAGTTTGAGTACAAACCCGGGCCGATCGTCGCCCATATTGTGCTCGCTGATGAGATCAACCGGACGTCGCCGAAAACGCAGTCAGCGCTTCTTGAGGCCATGGAAGAAGGGAGCGTGACGGTCGATGGCATCACGAGGGCGCTGCCGCAACCGTTTTTTGTCATGGCGACGCAAAACCCGATTGAATACGAAGGAACGTATCCGCTTCCGGAAGCGCAGTTGGACCGGTTTTTGCTCAAGCTGCAAATGGGCTATCCGTCTGCTGATGAGGAAATCGAGCTGTTGCATCGGCTGGAAAAAATGAAGCCGTTGGAAGAGATCGGACCGGTGATGACGCTCGACGAATTGCGAGCTTTGCAGCAGAAGGTAGCCGATGTGTATGTCAGCGATACGGTGAAGCGCTATATCGTCGAGCTGGTCCGGCAAAGCCGGGCGCATGAAGCCGTGTATTTAGGCGTCAGCCCGCGTGGGTCGGTCGCCTTGATGAAAGCGGCGCAGGCCTACGCGCTCATTCATGGCCGCGATTTTGTCATCCCTGATGACATACAGCAGCTTGCTCCTTATGTGCTCGCCCATCGTCTGCTCGTTCGTCCGGAAGCGAAATGGGACAAGCTTGATGCGAAAACGATCCTTTCCGAGCTGATGGCCCGCACGCCGGTGCCGGTGCAAGGACGGCGGTGAACGGGATGAAGCGAACGGGGAGGAGAACGTGGCGGCCCTTGTTGGGCGTGGGGATCTTAACTGCGGTTTTGTTTTCCTACGCCATGTTTCAAGGGGGCTTTGTCAGCTGGTTTTTGTTTTATAGCTTTTTGCCGTTTGGGTTGCATGCGTTGACGGTGGCTCTGTACCCGCTCCGGCGCGCGGCGGTGAGCCGGACGGTGCCGGCGCGGCGCTATTACGCAGGAGAAGCGATTCCGGTTGCCGTTCGGGTTGAGCTGCCGTGGCCGTTTCCCATGGCCGCGGTCGCGGTCGGTGAGGAACGAGAGGGGAAAGGTGGGGGTGCCGTCGTTTCTTGGGTGTTTCGGCGCCGTCTTTCTTGCCGATGGACGCTTATGTTGCCCCGCGGCCGCCATCAATTGGAAACGGTGCGGCTGGAAGTGAGCGATATGTTTGGTTGGGGGAAGCGGGCGGAATCGTTCTCGGCTCCGTGCACGGTCATCGTCTATCCTCGCTATGTGGAGTGGCCGGCGAGCATGGTGCGTGAGTGGTTTTCCCATGGAAACGCGGCCCGGACGTTTGCCTATCGGCGCGACCTAGCGGTGGCGGTCGGGGCTCGCGAATACGCGCCGGGCGATAAAATGTCCTGGGTGCACTGGAAGGCGTCAGCGCGCAAGAACGAGTTGATGACAAAAGAATTTGATGAGCAGCGCAACGACGATTGGTTCGTTGTCTTGGACGGCGGCCCATCACCTTCGTTCGAGGAGCTGGTCACGCTGGCCGCTTCTGTAGCGAAAGCGTTGTTGGATGCGGGAGCTCCGGTTGGGCTGCTTGTGGCGGGGAAAGAGCGCTCGTCCTTAGCGCCGCGGCGTCATGAGGAACAGTGGCAGGCGCTTCTTCTCCGCTTGGCGGAAGTGAAGGCGGCCCGCGAAGGGGGAATGGAGGCACTGCTTGTTGACGAAACGAATTGGAAAACGGCGGCCGGATGCATTTTTGTGACGTCTGCCTTGTCTTCCGCGCTGGTGCCGCCGTTGCGCGCGCTGGCGATGAAGCGCCGCGTCATTTTATATGTTGTGACGGGCGAACGGAGAGAGGAACAAAGGCGTTGGGAAGAAGAGCTTCGCCGCAGCGGTGTGCATGTCTCCGTCATTGCCCCTGACATGTTGCAAACGGTTCGGCAAGGAGGGGAGTTTCAATGAAGAAGGGGGTAGCTCGGCTGTTCTCTTCGTTTTTGCCTGCCTTGTTTGCGGCTTGGCTGCTCACCGAATGGCTTTGGCCGTTGGACGATGTGACGGATACCGGGCATATCGGTTTGTTTGTCTCGTTTGTCTTCCTTTGCTTTGCCGGCTATTGGGTTCGTCTCCCGGCGTGGCTTGCATTTCTTGGGAAAGGTGTTTATATCGGATGGGCGCTCTCCCGTTTATCTTCGTCTCACTCCATCGCCGCTTTGCCTTCGGCGCTTTGGCGGGATTGCCTCAACTGGCTGTGGGGCGATCGGTCTTCCATGCCGAGCGATACCGTGCGCACGTTTGTCTTTTTTCTTCTGCTATGGCTCGCTTCGGCCGCTTTTCATTGGCTCATCGGGAAACGGCAGCAGTGGTTGATTCCGTATGCGTTGACCGTTACGTATATTGCCGTCCTTGATACGTTTTTCCCATATAACGGCGATCAGGCGATCGTTCGTCTTGTCGGGCTCGGTTTTTTTGCCTTTGTGTGGCTGCATGGCGAACGGATGCGGGCAAACGGCGCTTTATTTTCTATCGGAAGGTGGCGGACAGCCGCCCTGTTCGTTCCGGCGTTGGCGCTGGCGGCAGGATATGCAGGCCCCAAACTCCCGCCGCAATGGCCCGATCCGGTGGCGTTTATCCGCAGCGCTCATGCCGTGCCGGAGCCGAGCGATGATGAGCCGGCTTCTTCTGCCGTAGCCAAAGTCGGGTATGGACAAAATGATTCCCGCCTCGGCGGACCGTTCCTTGCCGATGATACGCTCGTATTCACAGCGAAAGATCGAGGTCTTCATTATTGGCGCGTCGAGACGAAAGACGTTTACACCGGCAAGGGGTGGGAGGAGTTTCAGAGCGAACAAGTTTACTCGTTTGCCAATGGAGAGACGATCAAACATGAATGGTGGAGCCCGCGAGTCGAAACGGTGGAGCAAACCGCGGAAATCCACCTTCATCAAGGAGGATTTCATCTCGTTTATCCGCTTGGTTTGCGGCAAGTGAGGACGGCCACTCCGGTCGTTTATCGCATGAAGTTGGCGACAGAGAAAATTGAGGCGACCGACGACCGAGCCAACGCGGTTCCTATGAAACAGTATGTTGTCACGTATGGGGAGCCGGATTTTCCGATTGCCGCCCTGCGCGCTGCTCCCCCGGTCCAAGACCGGTCTTTGTTGAAACGATATACGCAGCTGCCGAAAACTTTGCCGCAGCGGGTGCGCGACTTGGCCAAACAAATTACGGCCGGAGAAAAAACAGCCTATGATCAAGTCAAAGCCATCGAGCAATATTTTCAGCAGAGCGGATATGTATATGAGACGAAAAATGTGGCCGTGCCGGGGGAAAACGAAGATTATGTCGACCAATTTTTGTTTGAAACGAAACAAGGGTATTGCGACAACTTTTCCACTTCGATGGTGGTCCTCGTGCGCACGCTCGGCATCCCCGCCCGTTGGGTGAAAGGCTATGTATCGGGACGGTTGGTTGGGGAGCAAAACGGCGATTTTCTTTACGAAGTGCGCAACAATGACGCGCATTCGTGGGTGGAAGTGTATTTTGAAGGCGTCGGTTGGGTGCCGTTTGAGCCGACGCGGGGGGTTGTCAATCCTTACGCGTTTTCCCTTGATGCTTCCGAGGAGAATGACCTTGCGGCGCCTGAGCAACAACCGGAAGAGCAGGATCGAACGAACCTCCCGCAGCCGCCGTCGGAGCCGTTTTCTGCCGCGAACCAAGACGGCCATTGGTGGGAGCGGCTCGTTGACTTCTGGTCATGGAAGACGGGGGTGGTGGTGGCGGCCGCGCTGGTGGCAGCGGCTGGCGCGATTTATGCGACAAGACGGAAATGGTGGCCGCGCCTGACCCTTGTTCGCTTTCAGCGCCGAAAAGCGGACGGAAGCGACTGGCTGATTTCAGCGTATGCGGCGCTTTTACGCCATTTGCACGATTACGGGCTGAAGCGGCGGCCGCAGGAAACGCTGCGCCAGTATGCGAAGGAGGTCGATCGTTTGTTTGAAACGGATGAAATGAACCGGTTGACTAGGCTATATGAATGTGTGGTGTACGGAACCGGTCTCCCGGACAGAGACGTTCGCGAAGCTGTTCAATTGTGGGAAAATTTAATAAAAAGGACGATCTCTTGACCGCATGCCGGCAAGTTGATAGAATGAATTCAAATTTGCACACGGACAAACGAAAAGCCCTTCATATAAGCGCAGGAATACGGCTTGCGCGTCTCTACCGGGCCGCCGTAAACGGCCCGACTATGAAGGCAGAAGACGCTGCTATTCTGCCTTCATCCATGTTCTCGGCCAAGGGCGGCGTTATTTTTTTGATGAGGTGGAACGATATGAATCAAGAAATGATCGTTGTCTTGGACTTTGGCAGTCAATACAACCAGCTGATCACTCGCCGCATCCGCGAATTTGGCGTCTATAGCGAACTGCACCCGCACACGATCCGCGCTGAGGACATCCGGGCGCTGAACGCCAAAGGAATCATTTTTTCCGGCGGGCCGAACAGCGTGTATGATGAGCAAGCGTTTCGGTGCGATCCGGCGATTTTTGAGCTGGGCTTGCCGATTTTAGGAATTTGTTACGGGATGCAGCTGATGGCCCATCATTTGGGAGGGAAGGTGGAAAAAGCGGCGCACCGTGAATACGGCAAAGCGCTCATCCAAGTGAAAAACGATTCTTTGCTTTTTCATGGGTTGCCGGACGAGCAAGTCGTTTGGATGAGCCATGGCGATTTGGTGACCGCTCCGCCTAGCGGCTTTGTTGTTGATGCGACGAGCCCTTCGTGCCCGATCGCCGCGATGAGTGACGAACGGCGAAAATGGTACGGCGTACAATTCCATCCCGAAGTGCGCCACTCGGTATACGGCAATGATTTATTGAAGAACTTTGTCTTTGAGGTATGCGGCTGCCGGGGCGATTGGACGATGGAAAACTTTATTGATGAGCAGGTGCGCCGCATTCGCAAACAAGTCGGCGGGAAAAAAGTGTTGTGCGCTTTAAGCGGCGGGGTCGATTCATCGGTCGCCGCGGTGTTGGTGCATCGCGCTATCGGTGATCAGCTCACATGCATTTTTGTGGATCACGGCCTTCTTCGCAAAGGCGAAGCGGAAAGCGTCATGAAAACGTTCCGTGAGCAGTTTCACATGAACGTCATCAAAGTCGATGCAAAGGAGCGCTTCCTAGCGAAGCTCAAAGGGGTCTCTGACCCGGAACAAAAGCGGAAAATCATCGGCAATGAATTTATTTATGTGTTTGACGATGAAGCGGCTAAGCTTGAGGGCATTGAATTTTTAGTGCAAGGCACGCTTTATACGGACATTATTGAAAGCGGAACGGCGACGGCGCAAACGATCAAATCGCACCATAACGTCGGCGGCTTGCCGGAAGAGATGAAATTCGAACTGATCGAGCCGCTCAATATGCTGTTTAAAGATGAAGTGCGCGCACTGGGCACTCAATTGGGGATTCCGGACGAGATCGTCTGGCGCCAGCCGTTCCCGGGGCCGGGGCTCGGCATCCGTGTGCTCGGTGAAGTGACGGAAGAAAAATTGGAAATTGTCCGTGAATCGGATGCCATTTTGCGGGAAGAAGTAAAAAAAGCCGGATTAGACCGCGAAATCTGGCAGTACTTTACAGTTCTCCCTGACATCCGCAGCGTCGGAGTGATGGGGGATGCCCGCACGTACGATTATACGGTGGCCATCCGCGCGGTGACCTCGATCGACGGGATGACCGCCGATTGGGCGCGCATTCCGTGGGATGTGCTCGAGCGCATTTCGACGCGCATCGTCAATGAAGTACCTCACGTCAACCGCGTCGTCTACGATATTACAAGCAAGCCTCCGGCAACGATCGAGTGGGAATAAAAACGAACAAAAGACGAACATTTCCTAAGGAATGTTCGTCTTTTCCTTGACAGCTGCTCTTTAGGCTGATACAATAGCCGTGGAATCATGAATATGGTCGAATTCCGTCGTATAATCCTGGGAATATGGCTCGGGAGTTTCTACCAAGCTACCGTAAATAGCTTGACTACGAGGGATGCGGGATAGGAGAGCGCTTGTTTTGTCCTCTCTCTGTTCGTCATTCCTTCCTAGTCAACGCTTCTGGTAGCGGCAGAAGCGTTTTTATTTTTTGTAGGGGGGACAAACTGTGAGAAAGTATTTTCAATTCGATGAGCTCGGCACGAACTATCGGACAGAGATCATCGCCGGGCTGACGACATTTTTGTCGATGGCGTACATCTTGTTCGTCAACCCGCTTACCCTGTCGCTCGGCGCGGTGAAGGATTTTCCGGATGAATTGCGGATTGACCAAGGAGCGGTATTTGTCGCCACCGCTTTGGCCGCGGCGTACGGATCGATTTTGATGGGGGTGTTGGCTCGCTATCCGATCGCTTTGGCGCCCGGGGTGGGATTGAGTGCCTTTTTCGCCTTCACCGTTGTCCTGCATATGGGGATTCCTTGGCAGACAGCGCTTGCCGGAGTTTTCGTCTCTGGGATCATTTTTACGATTTTAACGCTGACGGGTGTTCGGGAGAAAATTATTGATGCCATCCCGGTTGAGTTGAAGTACGCTGTCGGTGCCGGGATCGGGCTGTTCATCACATTCATCGGCCTGCAAAACGCTGGAATTATTGTCGATAACAAAGCGACGCTCGTCGGATTAAGTTCGTTGAAAGATGGCAATGCACTGTTGGCCATTTTTGGATTGTTCATCACCATTGTTTTTATGGTAAGAAAAGTAAATGGCGGCGTCTTTTACGGCATGGTCATTACCGCAATTGTCGGCATGATTTTCGGTTTGATTAAAGTGCCGCATCAAATTGTCGGCGCTATTCCGGACATTTCTCCAACCTTCGGCGTCGCGATCAAACATTTGCCGGACATTTTTTCATGGAAAATCCTCGGTGTTGTCTTGACGTTCTTTATCGTTGACTTTTTCGATGCGACTGGCACGCTCTTGGCGGTCGCCAACCAAGCCGGGTTGTTGAAAAACAATAAGCTGCCGCGCGCCGGCAAAGCGCTGCTCGTTGACGCGACGGCCGTCATGGTCGGAGCGGTGTTTGGCACATCGACGACGACGTCGTACATCGAATCGTCGGCCGGCGTCGCCGCTGGAGGGCGCTCCGGGTTTTCGGCGGTCGTGACGGGGATGTTGTTCTTGCTTGCTTTGTTCTTCTCGCCGCTGTTAAGCGTTATTACCGCGCCAGTTACGACGCCAGCGCTCATCATCGTAGGGGTATTGATGGCTTCATCGATCGGTGAAATCGATTGGAAGAAGTTTGAGGTAGCTGTACCGGCGTTTTTTACATTGATTACGATGCCGCTTTCCTACAGCATCGCCACCGGCATCGCCGTCGGCTTCATTTTCTATCCGATCACGATGATTTTGAAAGGCCGCGGCAAAGAAGTGCATCCATTATTGTATGTACTGTTTGTCATTTTTATCTGTTATTTCATCTTCTTGCGCCAATAGGAAAAAGAGAACAGGGCTGTTCCTAGGATGAGTTTGATCATCTTGAGAACAGTCTTTTTTTGTATCTTATGTGCATAAATTTTTTCGCATGAGGGGTCGGATGATCTCAATTATGGTATAATGGTCAAAAAGTTGGAGGGGAGTCATTGATGTTTATCCGTTATGTGGAGAAAGATGTATGGTTCAAGTTGTTGACGATGGAAGACGCGAAGCCGCTTTTTGCATTGGTTGATTCGTGCCGCGCGCACCTCCGTCAATGGCTTCCGTGGGTTGATTCCACCAATACGGTGGAGGATTCGAAGGCGTTCATTTCTCAAGGACTGCAAAAGTTTGCCTCGAGTAATGGATTTGAGGCAGGGATTTTTTATCAAGGACAATTAGCCGGTGTAATTGGTGTCCATTACATCGACCGGGCGAACAGAAAGGCGAGCATCGGCTATTGGCTTGGTGAGTCGTTTCAAGGAAACGGATTGATGACGAAAGCATGCAAAGCTTGTATTGACGATTTGTTCGCTGAGCAAGGAGTGAATCGAGTTGAAATCCGGTGCGCGGTAGGAAATCAGCGGAGCAGGGCAATCCCGGAACGACTAGGTTTTGTGATGGAAGGAACAATTCGTGATGCAGAGTGGCTTTACGACCACTTTGTCGATCATGTTGTGTACGGAATGTTAGTGAGAGAGTGGAAGAGATAAAGCAAAATAGTGTTAATTGGAAAGAAAAAACTTTATATAAGCAATTGACATATTAACATAGAGGTGCTATATTAATAAAGCCGCTTTGATGCGGCAAAAAAGATAAAAAACATGTTGACAAAAACAAAAAGAAATGATATATTATAAGAGTCGCTTTTGAGGAGACAAACTCCTCGAGCGAAGCAATGAACGATCAATTTGTTCCTTGAAAACTGAACGAAACGAAGCGCAACGAAAAGCGGAGGCCGCTTGCCTATCGGCGAAACGCGCTGGAGGGCCTGCGAGGAGGCTATCGCCGCCGCAGCAGGGCCGAAGCGTCGCGAGCCGATAGCGGCCGAAGCTTGCAAAGCCAATCCACTTTCTTTTGGAGAGTTTGATCCTGGCTCAGGACGAACGCTGGCGGCGTGCCTAATACATGCA
>NZ_LQYX01000075.1:78960-80810 GCF_001587475.1 Geobacillus sp. B4113_201601 | reverse complement strand
GATTCGGTCCGCTCGACTTGCATGTATTAGGCACGCCGCCAGCGTTCGTCCTGAGCCAGGATCAAACTCTCCAAAACAAAGTGGATTGGCTTTGTAAGCTTCGGCGCCGACACCAAACGTGTCAAGCGGCCTCCACTTTTCGTATGGTCTAGCTTCGGCCGCTATCGGCTCGCGACGCTTCGGTCCTGCTGCGGCGGCGATAGCCTCCTCACAGGCCCTCCAGCGCGTTTCGCCGATAGGCAAGCGGCCTCCGCTTTTCGTTGCGCTTCGTTTCGTTCAGTTTTCAAGGAACAAGATGAAACGGTCAAATTCTTCGTTCATAATCTTTAGATGGAGCGGGTGATGGGAATCGAACCCACGACATCAGCTTGGAAGGCTGAGGTTTTACCACTAAACTACACCCGCATATTATTCTGTTTAATGTTCACCACGCACTTTCATGCCTCTTCCTCTGCCAGTTGATTCAAGGAAGCCAAATGCGTCGAGGCAACTCGTGGCCTACTCGATGAAGTTAAGGCTCGTGGCTGAGGTTTTACCACTAAACTACACCCGCGTATTATTGCATTTTTCGCTCGTCATGCGCGTTTCCGCCCTTCCTCTACCGTGCAAAGGGCATTGATGCGCAGGTAGTGAAGCAAAAACGTTTACTCTCGTTTCAATGGACTATTCATAAGCTTTCGCTTTCAAACATTCATTTTCACTTGAAGCGAAATCGGGAAGACAGGATTTGAACCTGCGACCCCATGGTCCCAAACCATGTGCTCTACCAAGCTGAGCTACTTCCCGATGGTGGCGCGCTCGAGAGGATTCGAACCCCTAACCTTCTGATCCGTAGTCAGATGCTCTATCCAATTGAGCTACGAGCGCATAGGTGATGATTGTTCCCTCAGAGGGCAAATTCCATTTTAGCAGCCCATATTGCTGTTGTCAATAATGACATCCTAAGGCTATGTTCTGCTTAGGAGATAGGCGTTCCTTGGAATTGCAATCGACTGGCAAAGCAACAATCCAAAAAACGACAATGCTCGAATGATAGAGACTACTATATCGGTTATTGATAAAAAAGACATCGAAAATGCGGTCGAGAGGACTTGAACCTCCACGGGGTTGCCCCCACTAGGCCCTCAACCTAGCGCGTCTGCCATTCCGCCACGACCGCGTCATCATTTTAAGTGCGGGTGGAGGGACTTGAACCCCCACGCCGTAAGGCGCCAGATCCTAAGTCTGGTGCGTCTGCCAATTCCGCCACACCCGCCAATGGTGGTGAGCCATGGAGGACTCGAACCTCCGACCCTCTGATTAAAAGTCAGATGCTCTACCTACTGAGCTAATGGCTCATCGTTAGGATACACTCACATATTTGACGATGTCCCTTCCTCTGCTAGCTGATCCAAGGATGCCCAGTGCGTCGGGACAACTCGCAGCGATTTCAAAGGTGCACTGCTCGTTGCTCTACCTACTGAGCTAATGGCTCATGTGATCATAACACTCTAAGTACTGACGAACCTACCTGCCTCTTCCTCTACCAGCTGTTTCAAGGAAGCTTGGTGCGTCGAGGCAACTCGCAGTTAACTCGAAGATGTAGGGCTTGTTGTTGAGCTAATGATCATGATAGGCCCTAAGCGAACAGCTTAGGTATGTATGAAAGAAGAATGGCTGGGCCAGCTGGATTCGAACCAGCGCATCACGGAGTCAAAGTCCGTTGCCTTACCGCTTGGCTATGGCCCAGCGAACTATTATGTTGTAATGGCGGTCCCGACGGGACTCGAACCCGCGATCTCCTGCGTGACAGGCAGGCATGTTAACCACTACACTACGGGACCGTGAATTCGCGGGAATCCCCGCGCTGC
>NZ_LQYX01000075.1:19775-78950 GCF_001587475.1 Geobacillus sp. B4113_201601 | reverse complement strand
GACCCGTACGGGATTCGAACCCGTGTTACCGCCGTGAAAGGGCGGTGTCTTAACCACTTGACCAACGGGCCATGCAAATACGAGAAGTGGCGGAGAAGGCGGGATTTGAACCCGCGCGCCGTAAAGCCACGACCTAACGGTTTAGCAAACCGTCCCCTTCAGCCACTTGGGTACTTCTCCAAATAGATGGCTCCGCAAGTAGGATTCGAACCTACGACCTACCGGTTAACAGCCGGTTGCTCTACCGCTGAGCTATTGCGGAATAGTAGTCAAGAAACCTGCTCAAAACTTACCCTGTTCCTTCCTCTCCAAACATATCCAAGAAGGCTTAATACGTTAGGGTCACGCAAAGCATATTCGATGATGCGTAGGCTCGTCGCTAGGCTGTTGTTTAATGATCACCGAAAGCGTTTCGAGCTCGCCTCGTTCTTTTCCAAGCAAACTCCGATGCCCCAACGATGTTCTTCACAAACTGACATTGTTTATTATATTGAGCAGTTTTTGATTTGTCAATATACTGTCGGGAAAAATCGCTGATCGCCATTCGGCGACGGCTTTTATAATTTAGCATAGGATATTTAGGTTGTCAACCTTTTTTGAAAAGATTTTGCGCAGCTCACGAGCGCGCGCTTTGGACGAGCTCGAGTCGGCCGCGGCACCGACCGCAGACATAGCGGTCGGTGTTGATGCGTTTTTTGCGCTTGTAAGCTAAGCCGCACGATGTGCAGATGTATATATGGATCACCTTGGCCGTTTTTGCTTTTTGTTCGAGCGGTCGGCAATAACGAGGGGCCCCGACTTTGGCCAACAGCTCGCGGAAGTCGCGGTCGCGATGGCGATAGCCTTTCCCTTCCAGATGAAGATGGTAATGACATAGTTCATGTTTGATGATGGCAATGAGCTCTTCTTCGCCAAATCGGTCATAATGTTTTTTGTTCAGTTCAATGTTGTGCGTTTGCAACACGTAGCGCCCGCCGACCGTGCGAAGTCTTGGATTGAAGGAGGCGGTGTGGCGAAACGGTTTGCCAAATGCGCTTAGGGAAACTTGCTCCACGAGTGCTTGCAACTGTTTCTGATCCATTGGCAGGCGCCCCCTTTATGTTTTTGGCACAGGACAATGCCCAGATACATACATTATATACTACCTTTCCGTTGGTAGGGAGGTGACCGTTTTGCCTACATGGCTGAAAAACCAGATGAGACGAGCCTATTATGAGAAAAACCGCGATCAAATCAAACTGTTAAACCAATGCTGGTTTTTTTATCGGAGAAAGCACTGCTCATGAAGCAGTGCTTCTCGCTTCACTTTTCTGGTGCTACCATCGATAAGGAAATTCTCCCTTTCGCCACGTCGACGTGCTCGACCCACACTTTGACGACATCGCCAACGGAAACAACATCGAGCGGATGGCGCACGTATTGTTTGCTAAGTTTGGAAATGTGAACTAGACCGTCCTGTTTGACCCCGATGTCGACAAAGGTGCCGAAATCCACGACATTGCGCACTGTACCTTCAAGTTCCATGCCCGGTTGCAAGTCTTCCATTTTCAAAACGTCCTTGCGAAGCAGCGGCTTGGGCAGCTCATCGCGCGGGTCGCGCTCCGGACGGCATAAGGCATCGATGATATCACGCAACGTTAGTTCGCCGATGCCAAGTTCAGCTGCCGTTGCTTCGATGTCGATGGCTTGCAGCGCCCGGCGCAATTCATCGCTGCCGATGGCGTCGGTGGTAAATCCCGCCGTGTGCAAAAGCCGTTTTGCTTCCGCGTACCTCTCAGGGTGAATCGGCGTGCGGTCGAGCGGTTCCTCACCATCGAGAATACGCAAAAAGCCGATGCATTGCTCGTACGTTTTCGCTCCAAGCCGCGGGATCGCTCTCAGCTCTTCACGGCTGCGGAATTTTCCTTGTTCTTCGCGGCGCTTGACGATGTTTTCGGCCACCGTTTTCGTCAGCCCTGACACGTATTGAAGCAATGAAACGGACGCCGTGTTCACGTTGACACCCACTTGGTTGACCACCGTCTCCACGACGAACTGAAGCGATTCGGCCAGCTTTTTCTGCGACACATCATGCTGGTACTGGCCGACCCCAACCGATTTTGGGTCAATTTTGACGAGTTCGGCCAGCGGATCTTGAACGCGGCGAGCGATGGAAACGGCACTCCGCTCTTCCACTTGCAAATCCGGGAATTCGGCGCGCGCAAGGTCGGAAGCGGAATAGACGCTCGCCCCCGCCTCGTTGACGATGACATAAAAGATGTCCCGCTCCACTTGCTTCAGCACGTCGGCGACAAACTGCTCTGTTTCCCTTGATGCCGTTCCGTTGCCGATGGCGATCATGTCCACATGATAGTCAGCAAGCAAACGCAGAAGCTTTGCTCGCGCTTCTTCTTTCCGTTCTTGAGGTGGGTGCGGGTACATAACATCGATGCAGAGCAGCTTCCCCGTTTCATCGACGATAGCGAGTTTACATCCCGTGCGATAGGCCGGATCAATGCCAAGGACCGTTTTTCCTTTTAGCGGCGGCTGGAGAAGCAGCTTGCGCAAGTTTTCGGCAAAAATATGAATGGCCCGTTCCTCGGCCTTTTCCGTCAGCTCGTTGCGGATCTCGCGTTCGATGGCGGGTTCAAGCAGCCGCTTGTACCCGTCTTCCACCGCTTCCGCCACCAGCGCGGCGGCCGGAGAGGACGGATGGGTGACCGTTTTTCGCTGCAAATAGCGAACGATCTCCTCGACCGGCGCCTTGATCGAGACGCGCAGCACGCCCTCTTTTTCACCGCGGTTTAACGCTAACACACGGTGCGGAACTATTTTGCCGACAGGCTCTTCGTAATCATAATACATTTCATACACGCGCTTCTCGTCCTTTTCCGGCGCTTTGGCGGCCGAAGCGATCGTTCCTTTCCGCCATGTTTGCTCGCGTATCCATTGACGGAAGCCAGCATCATCGGCTACTCGTTCAGCGATAATGTCTTTCGCCCCTTGCAGCGCCTCACTAGCAGTCGCCACCCCTTTTTCGACATCAACGAACGCTTCCGCCTGCGCAACAGGCGTTGGGGACGGGGGGCAGGAAAGAAGCCAATCGGCAAGCGGCTCGAGCCCTTTTTCCTTGGCGATCGTTGCTTTCGTGCGCCGTTTTTGTCGGTAAGGGCGATACAAATCTTCGACTTGCTGCAGCTTCGTCGCCGCCATAATCTCGTTTTTTAACTCTTCCGTCAATTTCCCCTGCTCATCGATTAAGCGAATGACTTCTTCTTTGCGCTGTTCTAAATGCTGCAAGTACTCCCAGCGCTCAAGCACATCACGAATTTGCACCTCATCAAGCGCCCCGGTCATTTCTTTCCGGTAACGGGCGATAAACGGGATCGTGTTTCCTTCCTGGTGAAGCGTGATGACATTTTTAACGTGTGGCGCTGCCAGTTTCTGCTCGGCAGCAATCAGCGAAATGAGTTGCTGTTCAGTGGTCAAACGCTTCCCTCCTTTTATGTATAGAGAAACTCTAGCCGATGCACATGATAGCGATTGGCGATGTACTTCCCCCTTTATTATGTATGGAGAAACCGCGGGCTTCTCCATTCGCGGTGACAAAAAAAAGAGCTACTCAATCCGCAGCTTCTTGGTCAACTTCATATATACATAGAAGGACAGATCGCGATGGGAGCCCGATCTGCCCATCTCATCCACAGACCATTATCCAAGACCGATGCCGCACGTCAACGCCGCTTTCCCTCATCTTATTGGCCACAAAAACGCGTTGCGGTGGCAAGGCAACGAAGCTCAAAAGTCAATCAGCCCTAAACTGATTTGCAACGCTTCATCGACTTTATCCATCATTTCGTCATCCAAATGGGTGATTTTATCGGTCAGCCGTTGCTTATCGATCGTACGGATTTGCTCAAGCAAAATGACGGAATCGCGTTCAAACCCGTAACGCTTCGCGTCAATCTCCACATGCGTCGGCAATTTTGCCTTTTGAATTTGCGCCGTGATTGCCGCAACAATTACCGTTGGACTGAAGCGGTTGCCGATGTCATTTTGAATGACCAAGACGGGACGCACGCCGCCCTGCTCTGAGCCAACAACCGGGGAAAGGTCCGCAAAATACACGTCGCCACGTTTGACAATCAAAGCATTACCCCCCGCTAACTAAGCGTTCAACGGTGTGGTCGGCCTCGTATTCAGCATGAAACGCTTCAGAAGCGATAGATAAATTGATTTTTGCCATTTCCATGTAGCCTCGTCTCATCGCCTCGCGAATTTGCCGTTTTTTCCGCTCACGAATATACATTTTTGTCGCCTGATAAATCAGTTCATTGCGGTTGCCATTTTCCTGTTTGACAAGCACATCCAGCTCCGTCACCAGCGATTGCGGCAAGCGAACGATGATTTCCGTTGTTGCGCCCGATTCCGACACGAATATACACCTCCACGAACTGCAGCCATTCATTGCTTCCACTTCATGATACCATTAAACAACGGCGCTGCAAAGTCATTTCTTCGTTTTCTATCCTTTGTCTCCCGAAGCAAATTATGCATTCGTTCCCACGCGACCAACGGCATTTCTCACTTCCATTATACGCTTATTTCGGAAAAAAATACGGGGCACCCGATAGCTGATCAGGCAAGGCACCTCATAGTTGATCGTATCCAGATGGCGAGCGACGTCATCGACGGAAATGACTTCGTCCCCTTGGCGGCCGATCAACGTCACCTTCGTGCCGACCGGCAGCGACCCCGGGAGACGGATCATGCATTGGTCCATACAAACGCGGCCGACAATCGGCGCTTTTTTGCCGTCAACTAGCACATGAAAATGCTCTAGGCGGCGCAGCCAGCCATCGGCATAGCCGATCGGGATCGTGCCGATCCACTCTTCCGCTTGCGCCGTATACGTCGCTCCGTAGCTCACCTTTTCCCCCGGTTGCAGCTTTTTCACATGCACAAGGCGGCTATGGAGCGAGAACGCCTCCTTGAGCTCGTACGGGAGCAGCGGCTTGATGCTTGGCGATGGGGCGAGCCCGTACATCGAAATGCCGAAGCGGACCATATTGAACGCTCGATCAGGAAAGCGGAGCGTCGCGGCGCTATTGGCGCAATGAACGAGGGGCGGCCGAAACGGCAGCCACTCAAGCATCGATAAGAAACGATCGTACTGATACGAAAAATAGTCCGTATTGATTTCGTCGGCCGTCGCAAAATGTGTGTAAACTCCCTCAAGGATGAAATGCGGATGGCGTTCGATCAGCGCCGCCATTTGCTTCGTCTCCCGTTCATCCTTGACGCCAAGCCGTCCCATTCCCGTATCCATCTTTAAATGAAAATGAACCGGGGCAGAACCTTGATACAGCGCTGCTGCTTTTTCCAACCAATCCAAACGGAACACGGTGAGAGCAATGCGGTGTTCCGCAGCAAGGCTCACATCTTCGGGGCGAGACGCTCCGAGCACTAAAATAGGGGCGGCGAGGCCCTTTTTCCTTAGCGCGAGCGCCTCATCCAAAAAAGCGACAGCTAGGTAAGAGGCGCCGGCCTCCAGCGCGGTGTTCGCCACTTCAGCATCACCGTGCCCGTAAGCGTTTGCCTTGACGACCGCCATAATGTTCGTGCCCGTTGGCAAAAAACGGCGCAGATTGGCGACGTTGTCATAGATGGCGTCCAAATCGATTTCCGCCCATGTATCGCGATGAAAGTCGTCCATCCTTCTCTCGCTGCCTTTCCCTTAATAGCCGTTTTGTAAGCGTTTCAACGATTCTTAATCCTTTTTTAGTTTATCACGTTCTCCAAAAAGAAGGAATAGGAGGAGCCGCGAAAAAACGGCCTGCACGGAGGAAAATGTTGCAAAGGGCCGCTCCTTTCCCATTGCCTAGAGGGCTGGTGAAAAACGGTTGTTTCTTTTCAGCAATGGGGGAGCGTTTGAAAGACGATCCTGATGCGACAGGGCTTTTCGATTTGAGAAAAGGGCTTGATAAGCGACTTGCCCCCTTTAGTCACCGGCCTCCTAGGGAGCGCAAACGATTCCCATCCTCTCTTGTTTCATTCCGTCCTCTCCTTGAACGGCCTTTCACCCTAGAAGGCCCGTTTCCGGCCTAAGAGGCTGGCCATTGACTCGCGCAACCGCTTCTCGGAATCATTTCTCAAGTAGAGAAAACTTGCTGCAGCAGCCGCTATGTTCACGCGTTCCATCACCGATTAAGGCCAACAGCGGTTTTTCACCAACCATCTAAGAGGGTGGTGATTTCATCGCAGATCCAGCTTTACCATGTCATTTCGCCATTCGAAAAACCTTGTCGCATCGGTCCTGTTTTTCACTCATTCTCCCACTGATGAAGGGAAACAGCGTTTTTCACCAACGTTCTAAACCGCAGGCTGGAAAATAACAACAAGGCGGCCCCACGCCCGAAGCGGGGAATCCGCCTTTTCCAATGCCTCTATTTGGCTGCTTTTTCTTGCACCGAGCTGGCGACCATGATCATTTCTTCCGGCGTCAAATCGTCTGAAGCCAATGTAAATTCCACTCCATTATACGACCAAGTTAACGTCCTGTCGGTGAGAGCGCCGACCGTGAATCCTAAATCAACAGGATCGCCGTTAATGAGCACCGGCGTGCTTGTCGCCGGGAGCACTTCCGCTTTTTCTTGCACGAGGGTAAACGATTTTTGGCCGCCGAATGTCATAATCACCCGTGTGCCGTTTTCGTTTTTGATTTCTTTTTCTTCCAGCGCTTGAACGCCTTGCGGAAGGCGGCTTGGATACATCACGGCCATCCCTTGTCCGCTGCCCTCAGCCATCGTTGGTACTTCGAGGCGCGCCCCGGTCATATTTTTGGACGTATCAAACGCATCATCATCAAACGTTTTGTTGAATTCGACGTTCGAAAATTCCACGGTCAACAGCGCTTTTCGATCCGTGTCCATCACCTTGACCGAAACAGGTGCCAAATCTTTTTTGCGCAATGTAATTTCTTGTGTCGGAACGACCTGACTGTTTGGATAGTTCGTTTTCGTTTCGAACACGTAGTAGTCCTTCGTTGCCTTAAACTTCGCCTTCGAGTCGCTTAAAATGTCTTTGACGAGCGATTCGTACAAATAGGCTTGGCTGCTGTTTTTCGGCCAATCGCTGACAAACTTAAAACTTTTGTTGAGGGCGGGCGTAAAGACGAACACCCCTTCGTCGTTGCGCAAAATCATTTGGCTTTGCCCTTTGTCGGCGTTTTTCAAACTGACGCGGTAATACGCCGGCTGCTTATGCCATACTTCTACATGATATACTTGCGGCTTGGCCCCCGTGCGGAACGTCATTTTCGCTTCCGCTTGATAGCTCGTCATCTCTTCCATCTTTTCATCGAGCGCTTTCAGCACTTCCTCCTGTGATTTCGACCCGCAGCCAGCCAAAGCAAACAAAAAGATGATGCCGGCGAATGCCAAAAGGACTTTTTTGCCCATCGCTTCAACCCCTTTGCCTCATAGATCGGTTTCTGTCCATGCACTACAATATATGAGACAAAGTCCGGGAATATGCAGACTAGCCATGGCAAGCATCGAGCGGCTGGCCCGGTCTGAGACGCTCAATGATCACTTGGGCGACCGCGTAGTCGCGGCTGTGCGAAATGGACAAGTGCACCGCCTCACCGTCGCGGCGGGCGAGAATCCCCGGTTTCCCATTCTCATCGCAAACGATCTCGATATCGCGAAAGGACACCTTCTTGCCAATCCCCGTCCCAAGCGCTTTGGCATACGCTTCTTTCGCCGCAAACCGACCGGCGAGAAATTCCGTCTGCCGCGCGGTCGGCAACGCATCAAACTGCGCCTTTTCGCGCGGCGTCAAAATGCGCTCGGCGAATTTACGGCTGCGCTCAAGGAGCGACCGGATCCGTTCCAGCTCGACAATATCAATGCCGATGCCGATGATCATCGCCTTCCCTCCTCTTCTTTCTTTGGACAAATGTTTTCATGACGCGTCGCATAAAATGGTTTCATAGAAATGCCATTTCATTTTCACTAAGAAGGGAGACAAATCCGTGTTTCTTCCCGCAAACGATAGTCGCACATTGATCCGCCTTTGCCCGGCCGTTGCCGCGCTGCTGTGCGCCCATATCGCGCTATGGCTGCTGTTCGCCCTGCCCATCGCAACGCTCGAACCGGTTTGGCAGTATACCGTCGGAACAAACGGCGCCATTCTCCGTGGAGAATATTGGCGGCTTGTCAGCCCGATCGTGCTGCACCGCGATTTCAGCCATATGGCAGCCAACAGCCTTTCGTTGTACGTATGCGGTCCATGGCTGGAACGCGCGCTCGGAACGAGACGATTTTTCGCCCTTTACCTCGCGGGCGGCATCGGCGCGAATATCGCCACCGTCTTGTTCATGCCGCCAATGTATACACACGTCGGGGCATCGGGTGCCATTTTCGCTTTATTTGGCATGTATAGCTATCTCGCTTTGTTTCGCCGCGAGGCAATCGCCCCCCGATATGCCCAGCTGCTGCTGGCCGTCATCGCTGTGAATCTGGCGCTTGCTTTGACAAGGCCCAACGGAAATTTGCTGGCCCATTTGTTCGGCTTCACCACCGGCGGGCTGCTCGCCCCGTTTTTGGCTGTCCGCCTTGACCCACCGCCCCTCCTTTGGCTCCATACGCCGAAACGAAATCGTCTTTTTTGATCGTGTTCACCAACAGAGCGCCACCTCGGACGGGGGAAAAGCGCTCGAAGAACGCGGCGGTTTCCGGCCACGGGCATAGAAAAACGGCGCTTAATGCGCCGTCATCCGCCGTTTTTTCGTCCGGCTGCGCGTCGAGCTGTCCGGGCGACCGCCTCGCTTTTTCTCCCGTTTGACCGCCAAAGGCGGCTCTTCCGTCAGCTTCACCGGCGTCGTGTCCGGTTCGCGCGTCAACATTTTCAAACAAGCGGCGACGATCGTCACCGAATCGTGCTCCTCAAGCAACTCTTCCGCCGCCCGTTTGTAAAACGATAAGTTTTCGGTTTCAACAACGTTCAACAGCCGTTCAATGGCAACGCGCTGTTGGCCCTCGAGCGCCTCATCGAGCGTCGGCGGCTTCATGCGCTCCATTTTCCGCTTCGTCGTCCGTTCAATATGGTGAAGCTGTCCGATTTCCCGCGGCGTGACAAACGTCATCGCCATCCCGGTCTTGCCTGCGCGCCCGGTGCGCCCGATTCGGTGAACGTAGCTTTCCGGGTCTTGCGGAATGTCAAAGTTGTACACGTGCGTGACGCCGGAAATATCGAGCCCGCGCGCCGCCACATCGGTCGCGACCAAAATTTCAATCGTTCCTTCCTTAAACTTGCGCAGCACCGACAGCCGCTTCGCTTGGCTTAAATCGCCGTGAATGCCTTCCGCCGCATAGCCGCGCAAGTTGAGCGCTTCGGCGAGCTCGTCAACGCGCCGTTTCGTGCGGCCAAACACGATCGCCAGCTCCGGCGCTTGAATATCCAGAAGCCGCGTCAAAATGTCAAATTTCTTTTTCTCGTGCACTTCCAAATAGTATTGCTGGATGTTCGGCACGGTCATTTCTTTTGCTTTCACTTTGACGAGCTCCGGTTCGTTCATGAACCGCTCGGCAATACGGCGGATCGGATCCGGCATCGTCGCCGAAAACAGCAGCGTCTGCCGCTCGGTCGGCACATGGCTTAAAATCGCCTCGATATCTTCAATAAAGCCCATGTTGAGCATTTCATCCGCCTCGTCAAGCACGACCGTATGCACGTGATCGAGGCGCAGCGTTCCGCGCTGAATATGATCGATGATGCGGCCCGGCGTGCCGACGATGACGTGTGGATGCTTTTTCAAGGCGCGAATTTGCCGTTCAATATCTTGGCCGCCGTAAATCGGCAAAACGCGCACCCGCTTGACGGCGCCGATTTTATACAGTTCTTCTGACACTTGGATGGCCAGCTCGCGCGTCGGTGCGACGACGAGCGCCTGGATGGCGCCGTTTTTCACGTCCACTTTTTCCACGATCGGAATGCCAAACGCCGCCGTCTTCCCCGTTCCGGTTTGCGCTTGGCCGATCACGTCTTTATTTTGCAGGCTGAGCGGGATCGTTTTCGCTTGAATCGGGGTCGTTTCTTCAAATCCCATTCGCTCAATGGCTTTCATGACTTCTTGGCTTAATCCTAATTCTTGAAATGTCGTCAATGTTATTCAAACTCCCTTAATCCAAAATCGTCCCTTTTGTTCGTGAGAAAGGTTTGACAGTTATCATACCATGTTATGCAGCGATTTGCAATGTTGGGCGTCCGCGGCGGGCAAAAATGTTCCCCCCCTCGGGTCGATGAATGCAGCGGGCGATGCTATAACAGGCGCAGCGGGCGAAGGTCACAAAAGCGGTCGATGAGACTTACAGCCACGCCCCCCTGCTCTTCATTTCTTTGCGCCGACTCGGCGCTACTCCCAACAGCCAAGCAGCTCTTCCAATTTCATGCCGCGCGATGCTTTCAACAACACAATATCATCCGGAGAGGCAATCGATAGCACGGCCTCGGCCAGTGCCGTCTTATCGTCAAACGCCGTTACACGTCCTTGGCCAAAAAACGGCGCGGCGGCCTTGGCAATATGGCGCGCCAACGGTCCGTAAGTGAACACATAATCCACCATTTGCGGCCGCAGCATTTCCCCGATTTCTCGGTGGAACGCAACTTCTTGGTCGCCGAGTTCGAGCATATCGCCCAATACCGCGATTTTGTGCCGATAACCATCCAGTTCTCCAAGCAGCAGCAACGCAGCGCGCATCGATGTCGGGCTGGCGTTGTAAGCGTCATTAATCACTGTAAAGCCGCGTTTCGTTCTCACTACTTCCGTACGCATGCGCGTCACTTGCAAACGGGAGAGAGCGGCGTCAATCTCCTCCCAGCTGATGTCAAAAAAGCGGGCCACGGCAATGGCAGCGAGCGCATTGTATACGTGATGTTTCCCCAATACCGGCATAAACAGCGTCCGGCCGGGGAGGGCGTTCACCGCGAATGACGTGCCCCCCGCTTCGATGCGCACCGCTGTCGGATAATAATCGTTTTCCTCGCTCTCCCCAAACGTGACGACGTGACGGGGCAGCGGCAAATGCGGCACCCGTTCGGCTAAAAGCGGCTCATCGCCGTGATAAACGAACAACCCGTCGCGATGCAAACCGGCGACAATTTCCAGTTTCGCCTTGGCGATTCCTTCTCGCGACCCAAGCTCTTGCAAATGCGCTTCACCGATGTTCGTGATGACGGCGGCGTTCGGCCGAGCGATCATCGTAAGCCGCTCAATTTCACCAAACCCGCTCATTCCCATCTCCACGACGGCGATGTCTGTCCCTTCCTCCAGCGCGAGCAGCGTGAGCGGCACACCGATATGATTGTTCAAGTTCCCTTCCGTTTTTTGCACGCGATAGCGGGTCGAAAGCAAAGCGGCAAGCATGTCTTTCGTCGTCGTTTTGCCGTTGCTGCCGGTGACGCCGACCACGTGTAGACCGAGCTGTTCGCGATAGCGGGCAGCAAGCCGTTGCAGCGCCGTCAATGTATCATCAACAACGATGACCGGAACCCCTTCCGGCGGCTCCCCCTCCGCTGCCGTCCATAAGACGGCGGCCGCTCCCTTCTGCACCGCTTCTTTCACAAACGCGTGGCCGTTAAACGTCTTGCCGCGCAACGGGACGTACAAATTGCCGGCCGCAATCGTCCTTGTGTCGGTCGATACCCCAGAGGCGACAATGTCTTCCCACTCTGGCCGGGGACAACGGCCGCCGGTCATCGCAGCAATCTCTCGCACCGTCCGTTTCATCATCGGCTCTCACCCTCTTTTTCGTTCCAATGTGTACGAAATCGTCTGTTTTTCTTGATGCCGTTCCAACGCCAGCGCAATGAGGCGCTCGATCAGCTCCGGATATGACACGCCGCTATGCTTCCAAAGGAGCGGGAACATGCTGTATGGCGTAAATCCTGGCATCGTATTGACTTCGTTAATGTACACCGTGCCGTTCTCAGCAAGGAAAAAGTCAACGCGTGCGAGCCCGGATAAATCAAGGGCCCGAAACGCCGTTAACGCCATCGACCGGATCGTTTCATACTGTTCCTCCGTCACAGCGGCGGGAATAATCAGCTCCGTTTGCCCATCTTCATACTTCGCTTCATAATCATAAAATTCCTTTTTCGGCACAATTTCTCCGACAACGGAACAAACCGGCTCGTCGTTCCCGATCACGCCAATCTCAATTTCTCGGCCGACAATGGCTTCCTCAATAATAATTTTCCGATCATACGTAAACGCCTCAGCAAACGCCGTTTTTAACTCATCGCGCCGCTTGCACTTCGAAATACCGACGCTCGAACCGGCGTTGGCCGGCTTGACAAAGCACGGATAGCCGAGCGCCTGTTCAACCCGGTCATACACCGCCTCGCCGCCTTGGTTCCATTCGTATTTTGTCACTGCCACATACTTCGCTTGGCGCAGCCCAGCTTGGGCAAACAAGTTTTTCATCACCACTTTATCCATCCCGACAGCAGAGGCGAGCACCCCATTGCCGACGTACGGAAGGTTGAGCATTTCCAGCAACCCTTGCACCGTTCCGTCTTCGCCGTTTGGTCCGTGCAAAAGTGGGAAAATGACATCAATCGCTTCCTCTTGCCCCCCCGCATCCGATGGTTGGACTTGGTTCAAAGACACCGGGATCATCGCGGTAGCGTCTGACACAAATTGGAGCTGCTTGACTTCCTTGACCGGACCCGTCAGCGGCTCTCCTTTGATCCATTTCCCTTCCAGCGTAATATAAATGGGAACTACAGCAAATTTATGAGGATCGATCGCGTTCATCACCGCCATGGCCGTTGACAGCGACACTTGATGTTCAGGCGATTTGCCCCCGTATAACACGCCTACTCTCGTTTTCATCATCGTTCCTCCTCATTTCTTTAGCCATCGTTGTCTATTGTAACACGGTTCACACCCAACGGTCTGATATTTTATTATGTGCGGCGTGGGTTGTTTCGCCACACCTCCATCTTTCCGCAAAAAAAAACGCCATCCAACTCCTGTCAGATGGCTTCTCATTACGGACGCAACACCCGCCAAACCACACGTTGCGGCATCGCGGCCACCATTTCGGCAAGCGCCTCTTGCGCCGTTTTTTCCAACCCAGCAAAATAGTCTGAGACGCGCCGGAAAAAGCGGTTTTTCTCGACATCGTCGGTCAGCAGCCGCAACATCTCCTGTTCGACTTGTTCCGGTCCGCTCAAATGGTAAATGAGGCCGTTTCGCTGCAAGTATTGCAAATTAATGCGCTCTTGCCCAGGTAAGCAATCAACCGCAAAGATCGGAATGCGCTTATGAAGCAGTTCGCTGACGGTTACCCCGCCCGGTTTCGTCACCACCGCATCCGCATCATCGTACAGCCGGTTCATCTCCTCAGGGTCGGTGATGTACGGAAGCGGGCGAATGTGGGGCAGCTGCCAGCTGGCGATTTCTTCGTACAGTTGGCGATTGGCGCCGCATAACACAGAGTAGCGGAACCGAGCCGATGTCCGCGCCGCCTGTAAGAAGGCCATCATATTGCCGAGTCCTTGGTTTCCGCCAGCGACAAGCACGTGAGCAGGCTGCCGTTTTCGCCGCCCCTCGGCACGGTTCATAAACACATCATGAACCGGAATGCCTGTCACAACAATGCGGGCCGGATCGAGTCCATATGTCGTCATCAGCTCCCATTTGGCTTCTTGATGGGGAACAAAATGGTAGTCAATGAATCGTTTTCCCCATATGCTGTTCATAAAAAAGTCCGTATAGACGTTTACTACGGGAACGGCCAAGGCTCGTTTCCGCTTCAGCCGCTGCAAAATGCGTGATGGAAACGAATGGGTACAGACGATAAGATCTGGACGCTCTTGCTCCACCATCTTTTTCATCTTGTTCTCGAAGTAAGGAAGCCATGGCTCGAACGGCATCAGCTCAAACCGTGACAGCTCTTGGTACATGAGCGTTTTGTACAAGCGGTGATACGAACCGGGATGCGAGCGAATCCAGCGCAAATATGCCTCCGACACCATCTTTTCCATCAGTTCATTGCAATAGCTCAAAAAATCGATCTTTTTGCTTTCAACCGCCGGAATTTGCCGTTGCAAAAAATCGATCAGCGTATCGGCCACTTTATGGTGTCCGGTATTCATTTGAAACAGCGGCAAAAACAACACTTTCATCATCGATCGCACCCTTTAGCTCTCCATAGATTTTTTTCGCCTCCGCTGTCCGACCCATGCCGCAAGCAAAAACAGCAAAAACAATCCCAATCCAGCGAGCGGGAAGGAAGCGAGGGGGAGATGGAGATGCCGGCCGAGCAGCTGTCCAGCCAACGTTAAAGGGATGACCCATCCGGCTGTCCCGACCGTAGCCAACCATAAAAACGTCCGAAACGGGAGACGGCTCACCCCCGCCATATACGGGCAGATTTGCCGCACCCCTGGGGCATAGCACCCGAACAAAATGCCCCATTTTCCACGGCGGCGAAACCAAAGTTGGGCCTGTTCCCACCGCTCCTTCGTAATCCCTACATATTTCCCGTATTTTTGCACAAACGGAGCTCCCCACCATCTCCCAGCCCCATACGCGGTCACCATGCCGGCCATCGTTCCGCCCCAGCACGAAGCGATCGTCGGCCAAAACAACAGCTGCTCTTTGGCAATCATGACTCCAACAAGAAAAAGCAAACTCTCCTCGGGCGCCGGAATGCCAACGATGCCGCAAAACAAAAGCAAAAACAACATCACATACCCGTACGACTGAACATACGGCAACCATACGCTCGTATCCATAACTCCCCCATTACATCGACAGCATTTGTTGATTAGTTTGCGCGTTTCTCAAGTCTGTAATCGTCACCCAGCGCATCTTTTTCGCTGTTTCATCCTTCAGCAGCAGCTCAAGAGCGGCCAGCATCTGCTCCGGAGCGCGCTGATCCGCTCCTAAAGCATCACCGTTGTCATGCAATACGATCACAGCTCCACCGCGCACAGCCGCCCGCAATCGGTGGAACAATTCCATTGTACCCAATTTCTCGTTCCAATCACCAAGAATATGCGACCATAACACGGTAACATATCGTTTTTGCACAATGGGCGTCCAAGCGTTAAAATGGCCCCATGGTGGCCGATAATATAAGGGACGCTGCCCGGTCGCCCGCTCAATCGCCGCAGCGGTCCGCCGCAACCCTCGGTCGAGCCAAAACGGCGGAAGCAGCCAATTGCTGATATGACGGTAATTATGCAGACCGACTTCGTGCCCCTCTTCCACCATCCGCCGCACGATCTCCGGATGGCGCTCCACTTTTCGACCGACGACAAAAAAGGTCGCTTTCACTCCATATTTCTTTAATAAATCAAGCAGCTTTGGCGTATAATACGGGTCAGGGCCATCATCAAACGTCAAAGCGAGGCAGTCAGGCGCCGTTCCTTCACGAAACAAACGCACCCGCTTTTTGCGAATGACGATCGTCGGCACAACCCCGTAACTAACGATTCCAACCAACAAACAACCAACCAGCCATGCCAACATCTCGTCTTCACCCCTTGATAGTACTTTACCAATATTTCTTGTCTTTGAAAATAGGAGACTAGCCGATCACTGTTTAATAAATCGCTAGAAGGCGGGTGATTCCATCGTGCATACCGCTTCCTAGCATCGTTTCTCAAATAGAAAAGCCTTGCAACACTGCACACTTTTATTCATCATCACCGGCCTTCTAGGAGGCTGGTGATTTCGTGTAAAACGCTACTGACCCCATCCATTTCTCAATTAGAGAAACTTTGCAGAATCAGCTTTCTTTTTTGAATGAAAATGCCGCCGATTTGTGTGTGACAGCGGTTTTCCACCGGCCTCCCTAGAAAAATGATGCACTGAAATGAAGTCGCCTTGCCCATTCCTCCTGCTCAATACGAAATGCACCGCTCTCTGGTTTCCTCCATCAGCGGTGGGAAATTTGCTATAATGACAGATGGGCACGATATGTTGGGGCGGGAATTTCCGCTAGCGGGCCTTGCCTGCGGAAACTTTTCTGCCTCTCGGAGCCTAGAATGGCATAGGTTCATTTTGCCAACAAGACAGGTGATGTGTGTTGCGAAAAAAAATCGTTTTAACCGGCGGCGGCACGGCTGGACATGTCATGGTCAACGTCGCCCTCATCCCGAAGCTGAAAGAGCTTGGATGGGAGATCGTGTACATCGGATCCCATCAAGGTATTGAACGCGAGATTATCGGCCGCATCGACGGCGTTCCGTACTATCCGGTGTCAACCGGAAAGCTGCGCCGTTATTTTGATTGGAAAAACTTTAAGGACCCGTTTCACGTCTTAAAAGGGATTTGGCAAGCGTATCGCTTAATCCAAAAAGAAAAGCCGGCGGTCGTATTCTCCAAAGGCGGGTTCGTCTCCGTTCCCGTCATTCTCGGCGCTTGGCTAAACGGCGTTCCGTCCGTCATTCACGAGTCTGATTTGACGCCCGGCTTGGCCAACAAAATCGCCATGCCGTTTGCGACAAAAATTTGCCTGACCTTTCCGGAAACAAAGAATCATGTGCAAGCCGACAAAGCGGTGTACGTCGGCGCCGTCATCCGCGAAGAGCTGAAACACGGAAGCGCGGAGCGAGGGCGACGCCTTTGCCGGTTTGCGGGAAAAAAACCGGTGCTGCTCGCCATGGGGGGCAGCTTAGGCTCAAAAACGATCAACGATGCATTGCGCGCCTGCCTGCCCGCGCTGCTGAGCGAATTTGACATCGTCCACATCTGCGGAAAAGGCAACGTCGATTCAAGCCTAATAGGCCAACAAGGCTACCGACAGTTCGAATACGTCAACGAAGAGCTGCCCGACCTGTTGGCCTTGGCCGATCTCGTCGTCTCCCGCGCCGGCGCGAACGCCATTTTCGAACTGCTGGCCTTGCGCAAGCCGATGTTGCTCATCCCGCTCTCAAAAGCCGCCAGCCGCGGCGACCAAATCTTAAACGCTCGCTCATTTGAAAAAGCGGGCTATGCAGCCGTGTTAATGGAAGAAGACTTGACAGACGAATCATTGCCAGCGGCCATTCGCCGCCTGTACGAAAACCGCGACCGCTACCGGCAAAACATGGAACGGTCCGGCAACAACGATCCGCTGCAAACGCTTCTTTCTGTCATTGAAGATACCGCCCGCTGATCAAAAGAAGGCGATGCCTCACACCGCTATTGGCCGTTGCTGGGCATCGCCTTCCTCCCTCCTCGAATGGGCATCCTCATCGTTAACGCCTTCCCGTCTGACGGATCACGTCAACATCGAGCCAAACCGGAAGAGAAACTTCATTCGAAACGAGCGGTGATATACTTCCACCACCTACGCCGACGCTTAGAGGCGGGGACTCGGGTCATCGCGTCTATCGACAGGAAGTGGACCAAGCCACTCCCGTATGCTCCACGGTTCGACAGCCCGTTAGACCACAACTGTTTCAAGCCTTTCTTTTTGGAGACGGAACCGAAATTCATCTCCCTTTTTTGTTTAGAAGTGGGAGACTTCTTCCGTTGGTTAAGTTAAAAGTACAAGAAATAAATGACCGCCGCCAAGACAATGCGGTACACCGCAAACGGCACGAGACGGATGCGGTTAATCAGCTGTAAGAAAAAGCGGATCGCCAGCAAGGCAAAGACGAAAGCGCTCAAAAAGCCGGCGATGAAAAACGGAATATCGGCGGCGCTGACATATTGCCAATTTTTCAAGAGCGACAGGCCGCTCGCCCCCGCCATGATCGGCACCGCCATAATAAACGTGAAATCGGCGGCAGCGCGATGGCTCATACCGGCGAGCACCCCGCCAGCAATCGTCGATCCGGAGCGGGAAAACCCCGGCCATAAGGACAAACATTGCACGAGACCGACAAAAAACGCCTGCTTGTACGTGATTTCGTCGACCGTCCGCACCCGCGCCGCCTTTTTGGCGAATTGGTCGGCAACGATCATCAACAGCGCGCCAAACACTAAGCCGATGAGCACCGTTTTCGTTGAAAACAAATGTTCATCGATATAGTTTTCAAACAATACGCCGAGCACCCCGGCCGGGAACAGACCGATGATGACATGAAGCAGCGTCAGCCGCGGCTTCCCACCCGGATGACGGCCACGAACGCCGAGCAAATCCAAAAACCGGTCTTTAAACACCACAACGGCAGCCAAAATGGAGCCGAGCTGAATGACGACTTTAAACGTATTGGCGGCGTATTGGCCTAAAAACTCCGTCGACTTCAACCAAAGATCGTCGACAATAATCATATGGCCGGTGGAAGAAACGGGAGCGAACTCTGTCAATCCCTCCACCATTCCTAAAATGACGGCCTTCCACAACTCCATCCACTGCATCTTTGTCCATCCTTTCTGCGCGGAAATCGTCTGTTTCCATACATATGGGCGAAGCGGCAAAATAGCACTGCCTGTTCAGTCACGCCTGCTCTATTGTACTATAAATCATCTGTTTCTACTACCCGCGCCGTTCATTGGCTGGACAAAGACGGAGCCGTCATGCATGCCCGTTACGCCGGCGGCAGTTCCCCGCGCCGCTGCAAATAGTGATACAACGCCCCAAGCAAATTGGCATCATTTTTGAAGTGACACTTTTCAATGACCGGCTTCACTTTGGCAAACGGTACGGCTGCGAGCAAGAGGGAAAGCCGCCGTTCAATCTGTTCGATAAAGTCCGGACGATTGCTGACGGCGCCGCCGAGAACGATTTTTTCCGGGTCATAGGCGTATTGCAAATTAAAAATGCCATGGGCGAGTGAAAAATAAAACCGGTCGACTGCCTTTTGGGCGGCGGCATTCCCTTCATGGGCCAGCGCAAACACCTTTTCCCCATTCAGTTCCCCTTCTGGCACTCCCATGTCCGCCGCGGCCATGCGCACAAGCGCGCTCGTCGCCCCTAACTCGCTCCACGTTTTTCCTTTCACTACTCCATCCTCATAGCAAACGTTCATCAACATATAGCCAAATTCCCCGCCATGCAAATGAGCCCCTTTATGAATGCGGCCGTCTTTCACGACCGCTCCCCCGATGCCGGTGCCGACGACGACAAAGGCGACATCGCGATGATGCTTCGCCGCTCCTTTCCAAAGCTCACCGAGCGCGGCGCAATTCGCGTCGTTTTCCAATTCAATCGGCAGTCCCGTCTCACCGCCGAACACTTCTTTGAAATTGGGGCCATGAATGCAAGGCAACGCGCTGCTTCCACCGATGATGCCGCTCTCGCTGTCCACTCCCCCCGGACAGCTCATCGCCATGCCTTGAATCGAATAATTCGTTCGGGCTTGACGGACAACAGCCAACAGATCGGCTTTAAACTTGGCCAAATCATGCCGTTCGGAAGGATAACTCCCTTTCTCCAAAAAATCTCCTTGGCGGTTCATCACCGCATATTTGACATACGTTCCACCGACATCAAAGACGATATATTGAGGCATCCATCCCACCCCTATTCGGCTTGCTTCCATTGGCTGTATTGCCTAGAAGGCCGGTGAAAACCTCTGATTCCTTTCATCAATGGGGGAATGAGCGAAAAGCAGGACCGATGTAACAAGGTTTTTCTAAATGAGAAATAACATTGTAAAGCCGTATCCGCGAGTAAATCACCAGCCTCCTAGGAGGCCGGTGAAAAATCGTTGTTTGCCTTGATCGATGATGGAACGCTTGAACATAGAATCTGATGCAACCAGTTTTTCTGCTTGAGAAACGATTCTGAGAAGCGTTTGTGCGAGTAAATCACCGGTCCCCTAGAAAGCCGGTGAAAAACCGCTGGCACACACCAATCAGCGGCATGTTCATCTCAGAAAAGAAAGCTGATTCTACAAGATTTCTCTCATTGAGAAATGGATGGAATCAGCATTATTTTCCACTAAATCACCGACCTCCTAGAGGAAACGGTTTCCATTGCCCAAGCCTAGCAACGCAAAGAAGACAAAGCGAACTGCGTTGCGCCGCCGTTACAGCCAATCCCCGCCGTCAAAGCCATCGCCACCGTCAAACCAATCATCAACATCGATTCCATCCGCGACATCGTCGGCAACATCATCGATCACATCATCGAGCAGCTCCTCGGCGATCATTCCCGTCAGCATTCCGGCCGCAAAGCCGCCAATGGCTCCCGCCCATCCTGATCCGCCATGATGTGGGCGAGAAACGGGTGGCACGTGGCTGCCCGAATGACCATAGAACGGCGAAGACGACAATGGCCAATGATGCGGCTCCAGTGAATCGATCGCGCCAGCCGCTTGCACCGTTTCTTCAAGGGCGTCCCGGATCAGGCGGACCGCGGTCTCAAGATCACGCAGCGACTCCAACGGGAGAAACAATTCCCGCTTCATCTCCCGTTCCCCACCGGCACGATGGCAAACGTCCACTTCCATATGCAGACGCACGCCTTCCGTCTCAACAAGGGCCAAAAATTCTACTTCTTGAACTATTCCATGAAATTCGCCTGTTGGGAAAAACGAAAATTCCTGCCCATATCGTGTAATGCGCCCAGAGGCCGGCTTCTCGCGAAACCCAAGCGCTGCAAACGCCGCGAACGTTTGCTCAAGCGCTAGTGGCGGCAAGATTTCAATAGCATCTTCGTCGTACGCATCCGCCCCATTGGCAATATCAAGCCGAGTGACGAACGTATAACGGACCGTGGGGCGGCTGATCGGCAAATGGAGTGGGAGTTTGTAGGCAAATGGCAGTTTTTTTCGCTCCCCAGGCTGAATCGTAAACGAGGATGCGACTGGAATCACCGCTGCCGTCTGGCGATACCCCTTCCCTTCCGCTTGCATTTCCAATTCCAGCAAAACGTCCAAGGCACGGACGTGCTGTGCAACGGAACCGCCTTCCAACCAAAATTCGCCTTCCAATGTTTCACCGAGGTGCACATGGGAACGGTGCAACATGAGATCCACTTTCGCGCCACCGATGCCAAATTTCGTTAAAAACCGTTTCCACATCGACTCTCTCTCCTTTCCCTTTTCCCTAGCTCCATCCTTGAATTACGAATGAATCGGTTTAACGGTGTCATCGAAATAACTTCACCACTCCTAAAACAATGAGCACAAAGCCAGGTACCACGTTCGCCTTTTTCATGATTTTCGTTTTTGAGGCTAAACGCCCGAGCGACAAGCCAACACGAATCAGCGCGAGAGTAAACGATCCAACCAGCAAGGCAAAAGAAAGCGCGGGAAGATGCAAAAGCGATGAGCTGATTCCGGCGCCAAACGCATCCGTGGACAAGGCCAATCCGATCAACAATGCCTCTTTTTGGCTGATCGTTCCCGAACGGTCTAAATCCCCCTGTTCAGGCCGTTTCAACACTTGAACGGCACCACTCAGACGGCCGGCCACCGCGCTGCCGCCGTCTTCCGCCAATCCTTCCCTTCGCTCCTCCTTTGAACGATAGACGTGATAAACCGCCCAACCGCCAAGACCAATGAGAATGACTGAAGCAAGTCCGCGCTCAACCTGCCTCGGCAACAGAAGCGCCAGCCACTCGCCGATGTGCATGGAAGCAAACACTACCACTCCAGACATCAATGAAATGAGCGTCAATGAAAGAAAGGGAAAACGGATCCCCCTCATCCCATATGAAATACCCACACTCAAACTGTCCATGCTCACGCTCAAAGCCAACCCCATCATCGATACCCATAACCACATTCAAATCCCCCCTTGCCGTAAAATATGCAATCCAGTACGGCAAGGGGAATGTCATCCCCTTCGACACGAATCGATTTCCGGGGAAATACTTCCTCTTTTCTCGACATTATTCCCGCAAATGATACGGCAATGTCGCGATGACGACATCTTTTTTCATAATGAGAACAAAGCGTAAAATGATTGCGGTTTGGTTATGCAAAAACGTATGCCACCATTTTTTTACAACAAATTGTGGCAAGAGTACTGTCACCGGCGCCCGATCAGCTTCTTTTTCTGTTCGCGTAATATACTCAAGCAGCGGCGATAAAATTGTTCGATATGGGGAATAGATGATGGTCAACGGGATATCTGGATAAAATGTCTCCCATTTCTGCCGCAGTTTTTGTTCGTCTTTTTCGTCGAAAATGATCGACAAAGCGGTAATGTCATCAGAAATGCTGCGGGCGTACTGAACGGACTGGTCGACTACTTTGCTGACGCCGGAAATTGGAATAATAACTTTTGGTTTCCATATTTTTTGGGGACGTTGCCACTCCCGTTCGTCCAAGCGTAGCTGCTTGCCGAGTTTTTTGTAGTGTTCATGAATTCGGATGAACATCCAGACGAACAGCGGAATCGCCACAATAACGATCCACGCCCCTTGCGCAAATTTAGCGACCATCGTGACAAGAGTGACCATTCCGGTGACCACCGCTCCCATTCCAACGGTAAACAGCACGCCGATCCTCCGTCCTTCTTCCCGATTCCATAATTTTTTCATCAGCCCGCTCTGGCCGATGGTAAAGGAAAGAAAGACGCCAACCGCGTAAAGTGGGATGAGCGAATGCGTTTCGGCATGAAAAATAACGATCAACAAAATCGCCAGCACGCTCAATAAAATAATACCGTTGGAAAACACGAGGCGATCCCCTCGGGCCGCCAAGCTTCGCGGCAAAAATCCGTCTCTCGCCATGATCGACGTCAGCTGTGGAAACCCGGCAAAGCTCGTATTGGCGGCAAGCACTAAAATCAGCATCGTTGTCAGCTGGAACAAGTAAAACAAAAGTCCATTTCCGAAGACGTGACGTCCAATTTGCGAAATCACCGTCTGGTGCTCAGCCGGTGTCACACCAAATCCAGCTGCCAGCACCGTGATGCCTAAAAACATCGTGCCTAGCAGCAAGGACATCCATCCCATCGTAATGGCGGCGTTTTTCGAGCTGTCGGGCCGGAACGCCGGCACGCCGTTACTGATTGCTTCAACTCCCGTCATGGCCGAACATCCCGAAGAAAAAGCGCGCAACAAAAGAAACCAACTGTACCCCGACGCGAACATATGGGCTGTCGATGCATGCTCCTGCCTCGTGAACCCATGCCACCCTTCCTGCCACAATTGCCATCCGCCGGCTGCGATCATCATGAGAACAAAACCGATAAATACGTATGTGGGATAGGCAAAAACCGTCGCCGATTCGGTGATGCCGCGCAAATTCAAAATCATCAATCCCAAAACAAAGGCGACAGCGACCTCTACTTTCCACGGCAGCAGCCCCGGAAAAGCCGATGTCAACGCGGCGACGCCGGAGCTGATGCTGACGGCGACCGTCAAAATATAATCGATCATGAGCGCCGCCCCGGCCACTAAACTAATTTTCGTCCCTAAATGATCGCGTGCGACCACATACGCCCCTCCCCCGGACGGAAAGGCGTAAATGATTTGCCGGTAGGAGAGGGTCACCAGCAGCAACAACACTAAAATCGCTACCGCAATGGGAAGCGAGTAGAAAAAGACGCTCGTTCCTAACAGCGCCAACACCAACAAAATTTCTTCGGTCGCGTAGGCTACTGATGACAGCGCATCCGATGAAAAAACAGCTAACGCTTTCCATTTTGGCAATTTCTCATGTTTTAACTGTTTCGTTTCCATCGGTTTGCCGATTACCCATCGTTTCAGCGAAGCCATGTCTTCAATTCCTCCTTGCCATGTCTGTCAGCCAAAAAGAAAAAACCGCCGAGGACGCACTCAGCGGCTAAAAGCAGCCGAAAAACATACTCGTCCCTCCCCAAAAAGCGCTTGCGGAGTTCGCTGTCGGGTTCGGGCTTGGAGAGATGCCCTTCCTGTTCGGATTCACCCCCAGTAACGAAACCGTTACAACGTTGGGCTCCTCGCTCCGTCATGGATTCAGCGCCTAGTTACTGGTGCTCTTGTTTTCATATCGTACTCCTCGTCCTTCATGCGGTAAACAAGGAAAATAGGCAACCAATGACGATTTTTCGCCGCTTTCGGTCATTTTGCCTTGCCGGGCGAACGATCGCTCACGTTCTCTTTGTTTTTCTTTTGCTCACTCCCTCAGGCGTTTATTTGTATTATTCCCGCCGTTATCCGATCATCATTCTCCCTTTCGGATAACGGAACGGATCAGGCTGACGGCGCAACGTTACCGCATAGGCGATCGTCAGCGGGCCGACGCGGCCGGCAAACATCGTCAAAATGATGAACATTTTCCCTAACGGAGACAATTCCGGCGTCAATCCCATTGACAATCCAACGGTCCCAAACGCCGATGTCGCCTCGAATAAAATCATTAAGAAATCTTTGCCGCTCTCGGTCACCGTCAGCACCATCGTGACCAACATGACAACGAACAATCCGCTCATCGTCACCGTCAGCGACTTGTATACCGTATCGTAAATGATGCGGTTGCGAAACAGCACGACATCTTCCTTCCCGCGGATTTGCGACCATACGGCGCCAAGCAAGGTCGTGAACGTTGTCGTTTTAATTCCTCCGCCCGTCGAGCCCGGCGAGGCGCCGACAAACATAAGGAAAATGATGAGAAACAAGGTCGGCTGCGTCAAATCGGGGATGTTGAGTGTGTTCGAACCTGAAGTTCGCGGTGTCACCGCCTGATAAAAGGCAGACAACAACTTGCCTGACAGCGACAGCGGTCCCATCGTTTTCGGATTGTTCCACTCCAGCAACAAAATCAACGCCATGCTGGCCAGCAGGAGCCAGCCGGTCGTCACAACGACCACTTTCGTGTGAAGGGAAAGGCGGCGTGTTTGCCGATATTCGTATACTTCGTTCATGACGATGAAACCGATTCCCCCTAAAATGATCAGCAGCGGCACGACCAGGCTGACGACCGGGTCATCTACATACCCGGTCAAACTGCGAAATTCGCCCATTAAATCAAAGCCGGCGTTGTTAAAGTTGGAGATCGCATGAAAAAAGCCGAAATAAATCGCCCGGCCGACCGGCATGTCCAACGCAAACCGAAGCGAAAGCAACACGCCGCCCACGCCTTCAATCACGATGGTGAAAATAAAAATGCGTTTCACCAATCGAACGATGCCCTCAATCGTCAACTGGTTCAGCGCCTCTTGCAGCAAGAGCCGCTCTTTCAGCGAAATGCGCTTGCCGAGCAAAAAGGCAAACAATGTCGCAAACGTCATAAACCCGAGCCCGCCAACTTGGATTAATGCCAAAATGACAAGTTGACCGAACAGGGTGAACGTCGTTCCTGTATCCACAACGACTAGGCCGGTGACGCACGTCGCTGACGTCGCGGTAAACAGCGCGTCCAAAAACGGCAGCCCTTTTCCGTTGACCGTCGCCATAGGAATCGTCAGCAGCAGCGCCCCTGCCAGAATAATGAGCGCGAACCCTAGCACGAGAATTTTTGGCGGATCCAAAAACGCGCCTTTTCGCTTCATCATCCCATCACCTTCCCTCTACTTTATTCAAGGCAGCGGACCGCATATAGAAAAACTATACCAAAAATAACCCGTTCTCGGTACGGGACAATTTTTATCATAACCGTAAATCCGGGTAATAAAATGGGTAAAGAGCATGGACATCGGGACAAACTTGTTGAAACTTTTTTCGTTGCGATTCGTCTATAATAAATGGCAGTCCATTCCTCGCCGCCGCATCCAGCCAAACGAGGAAGGAGGCGTTCATCATCCCGAAAAACATTCCATTGACTTTTGGCAAAAGAAGTATTATGCTACTTGACATGGAGACGATCCGATGTAAAATGATGTAAGAACGCAACGTGCATATTTCATATAAAAGAGAAATGTAGGATGGAAGAATACGAGGTAAAGGAGGAGAAGAGGACGTGAACGCCAAAAAAACAGGAAAAACTTGGTTAACGATGTGCCGTTCTCTCTCTAACCAATATATTGGTTTTTTTATTTTGGCGGTGCTGTTGTTTTGGCTGAAGACGTACATCGCCTATTTGGCCGAGTTTAACCTCGGCATCAGCAATTCAATGCAGGAACTTTTGCTGCTGATCAACCCGATCAGTTCGGCAGTGTTTTTCTTAGGGTTGGCGCTCCTCGCAAAGGATGCGCGCTTCTACCGCTGGATCATCATTATTAATTTCATTTTGTCGTTCATCTTATACGCTAACATCGTCTATTACCGCTTTTTCAGCGATTTCATTACATTACCGACGTTGACGCAAACGAAAAACTTCGGCGATTTGGGCGGAAGCATTTGGGAATTGCTGAAGTGGTACGATGTGTTTTATTTCTTGGATACGGCCATTTTGGCGGCGCTTGTGATCTCTAAGCGCGTTCCGCTCCCGCAAGTGCAAGCCGGCCGCTTCAAAAAAAGCATTGTATTCGCTTCAGCCATTCTGATGTTCAGCGTCAATTTGGCGCTCGCTGAGGCTGACCGCCCGCAACTGCTGACGAGAACGTTTGACCGCAACTATATCGTCAAATATTTAGGGGTATACAACTATTTGATTTACGACGCGTTCCAAAGCATGAAATCATCGACACAACGGGCGTTTGCGAACAAAAGCGACATCACGACGGTGCTGAACCACGTGCAGGCGACATACGCCAAACCGAACCCGAAATATTTCGGGGTGGCGAAAGGCAAAAACGTCATTTACATTCATTTGGAATCTCTTCAAAATTTTATCATTAACTACAAGTTGGATGGGGAAGAGGTCACGCCGTTTTTGAACTCGCTCACCCGTGATCCGAATACGTTCTATTTTGACAACTTTTTCCATCAAACCGGGCAAGGAAAAACGTCGGACGCGGAGTTCATGTTGGAAAACTCGTTGTACGGCCTGCCACAAGGCGCCGTCTTTACGACCAAGGGACAAAATACGTACCATGCGGCTCCGGCCATTTTGCATCAATACGGCTATACAAGCGCCGTTTTCCACGGCAACTACAAAACGTTCTGGAACCGCGACGAAATTTATAAGTCGTTCGGCTTTGACCACTTTTTTGACGCGAGCTACTACGATATGAACGACGAAGACGTCTTGAACTACGGTCTGAAAGACAAACCGTTCTTCCGGGAGTCGATCCCGCTGTTAGAGACGTTGAAAGAGCCGTTCTATGTAAAATTCATTACGTTGTCGAACCACTTCCCGTACCCGATCAGCGAGGAAGACGCTACGATCCCGCCGGCAACGACTGGCGACGGCTCGGTCGACCGTTATTTCCAAACGGCTCGCTACTTGGATGAGGCTGTCAAAGAGTTCTTTGATTATCTGAAAAAATCGGGCCTGTACGACCGCTCGGTCATCATTTTGTATGGCGACCATTACGGCATTTCCGAAAACCATAACAAAGCCATGGCACAAATTTTAGGAAAAGAAATTACGCCGTACGAACATGCCCAATTGCAGCGGGTACCGCTATTTATCCACGTTCCGGGCGTCAAAGGCGGCGTCATTCACGAGTTTGGCGGGCAAATCGACTTACTGCCGACGCTGCTGCACTTGCTTGGCATCGATACGAAAAACTATGTCCACTTTGGAACAGACTTGTTGTCGCCGGACCATCAAGAGATCATCCCGTTCCGCAACGGCGATTTTGTCACACCGACAGTCACGGCCGTCAACGGGAAATACTATGATACAAAAACGGGCGAACCGCTCAAAGAAACGCCGGAAATCAAGCGTCTTGAACAAATCGTGCGCACGAAGCTCGATTTGTCGGATAAAGTCGTTTACGGCGATTTGCTCCGGTTCTACACGCCCAAAGGCTTTAAACCGGTCGATCCGTCGAAATACGATTATAACAACCGTGAAGACGAAGAGGGAAGCGCTCACTAAGCGCCTCCCTCTTTTTTTCTAGCCTTGCCGCAGCCGCTCGACAGCCCGTTTCGCATTTACGTAGCCCGCCCCGTATACGTTCGGGTCGCGCCCCTTCCACAAATCGGCACCGTCTTTTAACGCCTGCTTGATTTCATCCGGCGTCGCGGTTGGTTTCGCCTGAAGCATTAACGCGACAATGCCGGCGCAAATCGGCGTTGCCATCGATGTGCCGGACATCGTCGTATAATAATCACCGATCCCCTAGGACAAACGGACAAAACCACATGCCCGTCTAAAAGCCAGACAAACGTTTTTCGTCACTTCTCGACCTGTTCGAGCACAATCCGCTTCGCTTTTCCTAAATAATGTTCCACTTGGCGCAGCGCGTTTTCCGGTTTAGCAAAGGCGCCAACTTGCTTGCCATCAACGATCACACGCGTCAATCTTTGAACGCTTGGCTCATCCGGATCCTGCTCAGGAGGATTGTTCGGTGTCCCTTCTTTTTTTCTCAATCCGAGCGCCCGTTCTAGTCCGTTGACATGACCGCGGGCAATCGTCCGCAAAAATTCGGTGTCCGCCAATTTTTTTGCGTCTTCCTCATTATCGATAAACCCGTTCTCCGTCAACACCGCCGCCATCGCTGTCTCCCTTAGCACATGAAAATTCGCCTTCTTTTTTCCACGGTCGCGGAATCCTGTCGCCCGAATCACTTCTTCATGCAGCACATCACGAATGCGCGCCGTTCGGGAATTTTCCGACAGCTCGTAGTAAATGTAATCTTCGTATCCCGTGCCACCGCCCGCGTTCACGTGGATCGAAACGTATAAATCGGCCCCCCAGCGGTTGGCTCGCTCCGTCCGCTCGTTCAATGACACCGTTTCATCTTTTGTCCGGCTCAGTTGCACGGAAACTCCTTCGTACTCACTTTGCAAAAGGCGGCTCATCTCCAAGGCGATGGACAGCGTGATGTCTTTCTCCCGCAATCCGTTACCGACCGCCCCAGTGTCCGTCCCCCCGTGACCGGGGTCAAGAAAAATGTTCACCATCGCGCTTCTCTCTCCCACCCTTCTCGCTTAGGAATCTGTCACTATTAGCATAAGCATAACGAGCGAAAATGCGATGGACAGTTTCCCAAAACCGATAAAATAAGGCACAGCCATCTGCTTCGGCTGTGCTTGATTTAAGGACTACCCAACGGTTCCACACCAATGAAGGCCTCTTGCACCGCTAGCGATCAACAACCATTCAACATCGTTACACAAATTGTCCATTCTGCTGACTTCGGCTGAACGTATAAACAGCAATAAGGAAAAAGGTCAGTGCAAACGCGAGAAGAATCAACACATGCAAATACAAACTGCCAAAAGAACGCCCCTCCTGCAGCTTCACTAAGAAATCAAGCGTCCACCGTTGCGGTAGAAAGTACGCCGCCTTTTGCAAAAACTTCGGCATCAACTCGACGGGCCAAAAACAGCCGGCCAGCATGCAGGTCGGAACGGTGATCAATGGCTGCAGCGCTCCGGCGGAGGTGGAGCTGTTCGCCACCATCACCGTAATCAAAGCCAACCCGATTGCCGATAAAGAGAAAACGAAAAGTACGAGGGCCATTTGCCACATCGGAACGTTAGGATAAATATGAAAGATGTTTTTCATCGCCACAAAGGTCACGATCATCTGTACCGTTATGACCAACACATTCACCACAACATTCGATAACACATACGTTCTGGCTTGAATCGGTGTCGTCAATAATCGAGAATACGTGCGCTCTTCTCTTTCTTTGAGGATGATCTCCGTCAAATTTCCCGCTGACATTACCATGATCATGAGCAAGTAGCCGATCGTTTGATACGTGATCGCTTTTTGTTTGGACGTATCGGATAAGGAGTGAATAGCTAACCGGAACGGTGCGTGTTGATACCGTTCATACATTTTCCAAAAGAGATCGGTGTTTCCATTGGCCAATCGCCCCAATGTGGCCAGATGATCAATGTATTCATGCAAGTATGATTTGATAAACGTAGTGATTTCCGCTCCCTTGAGCGAGACGAGTTCAATCGGCCGAGGTTGGCCGTGCTGGACGCTTTCGGAAAACCCTTGGCGAAAAATCAACACGCCATCCACCTTTTGCGAGGTGATTTGGTCGTCCACTGCTGACAACGTGACGCTTTTCACTGATAGATGGTCAATGTTTTTCAGAAAATGGATCGTATCATCGGTAATCCGTCCATGATCCTCATTGACGATCCCGATGCGCACCTCCTTGACAGGGTTGCTCCCGGCCGCAAACAAAGACAAAAGAATTGCCGCCAACGGCGTGCCAAAGTATAACAAAAAATTGATTTTTCGACGGAACGTTCGCTTTAACGTATACTTCACCAACCAAATCACATCGTTCACCCTATAATCCCTCCCGTCTCGCTACAGACGCCACCGCGATCAATAAAAACAACGCCGCTAGACCGACATTGAGAAACATGGTTGGAACCACGCTGGACACATCGTTGGCATATACCATTTTAAAAATCGTTTCATTCATCCAAGAAAGCGGCGACAAATGAGCAAACCACTTCGTTTCATCGATCGGAAAATAAGCACCCCCGAAAAAAGAAGCGAGCTGAATGATGACCATCGCTATCGTTCGCGCCGCTCCTTCCGTCCTTGCCAGATAGCTCATCCCTAGCCCAAAGCTTATGGCCAATACCACTTCAGTCAACAGAAGCAAATACACGAGACTGAAGTGACGCCCCCAATACGCGTGAAAAACAAGTTTACTAAACAAGATCACTACGGCCACACAAAGAAAATTCGCCACGATGTTTCCGGCCAGTTTTCCAATAAAAATCTCGCTTTTGCGAACAGGGGCCGCCAAAAGGCGGTCAGCCGTCTTCCGCGTCCGCTCTCCCCGCAACAAAGAGCTGCCAGGCAATGCGCTATACAAAGCGATCATGGTCGTCATCGCCACCGCATAATAATCCATCGCCCCCGGTTTTCGTTTGGAACGCAGCGATCGTTCTTGAATGTACTCCTCATGCGGATTTCGATTGGGCTGAAACGAACCCGGCTGCCCTTGCGAAACGGCCATGGCCAGCTGATATTGGCCGACAAACGCGCCCATCACTCCTTGAACAATCGCTCCTTTTACCTTGTTATGTTCATTCGTGTACAACTCGACCCCATGTAGGCCGATCTCGACATACCCATCGGCTTTTCCGTCCTGAACCGCTTGCTTTCCATTCATATCGTCCGGCACCTTTTGAAAATTGATATGGGCTTTCTTCGCCTCTTGAGCCAAGGCGTGAATCGATGCCGACAACTGCCCGGCTGTTTGGTCTTTGTAGAAGACGCGTACCTCACCGATGGAAACCGTCCATTGGAACGCGTGAGAAAGGGCTGTTCCTAAGATGAACATGAGTACGATCGGAAACAGCAGCATGAAAAACAGCGTCCGGGCATCACGAAAATCGCTTTTGATCTCCTTTACCGCGATCCGAACAATATTCAAAAGAAGCACCTCCTTTGCCCAATGAAAGATCGGTCATGAATCGCGCAAATTTCTCCCCGTCAGCGTAAGAAAAACGGTTTCTAAATTCGGTGATTGGTCTTCGAGCGACCGGATCTCCACCCCGTCATTGATCAAACATTGCACAATTTGATTTAAATGATTAACATTGATGTCCGAACTGATTTTAATTATATTTTCTTCACATTGCACCGCCTTGACCCCGGGAATGTCTTGTAGATGCTGCTTGTTGAGCTGATCCATGCCCCTGATTTCGATCCAAATATCTTTTGTATCGGTAATCATCGCTTCCAATTGCTCCTTTGTCCCCTCTGCGATGATCTTTCCGTGATCAATGATCGCGATTCGTGTACAAATTTCTTCAACTTCCTCCATGTAATGGCTTGTATAAATCATCGTACATCCCATGTCATTGAGCTTTTTGACCGCAGCTAAAATATCATTTCGCGACTGCGGATCGATGCCGACTGTTGGTTCGTCCATAATGATGAGCTTCGGCCGATGGGCGATCGCACAGGCGATATTGAGCCTCCGTTTCATCCCGCCTGAGAAATGCTTCGGATAACGTTTGCGTTTATCGCTCAAGCCAACAAACTCAAGCGCCTCTTCCACCCGCTGGCGCAGCTCCGCGCCGCGCAGTCCATACAATCCGGCAAAGAACTCTACATTCTCATACGCCGTCAAATTTTCATAGATGGCGATTTCTTGAGGCACGATGCCGATCTGTCGTTTGGCAAACTGGCGGTGCCTCGTGATGTCCTTGCCGAGAATCGTGATTTCACCTGCGTTCGGGCGCAGCAACCCGGCAATCATATTGATCGTGGTGCTTTTTCCCGCTCCGTTGGCTCCGAGAAAGCCAAAGATTTCTCCTTCGGCGACAGAGAGGGACATATGATCTACCGCAATGAAGTCGCCAAATTTTTTCGTGACCTGCTTGATTTCCAACATGTTCACCGTTCCACCTTCTTTCCATACTTGGTGTTATTGATTATAGAAAAAAAGATGAACTCCTGTAAGTGCAGGAATTCATCTCGTTGACATGAGAAAATTCACGAATTACTCATGAATCGGAAGCAACGTTGTGACAGAGAACCCGTTTGTCCCATCGACAATGACCGTGCCATGAACAGAGGCCGCCCGTTCCTCCATGCCGATGATCCCAAGCCCTTTCTTGATCTTGGTCGCACCTTTCCCGTTATCTTTCACTTCCACCTTGATGACTCGATTCAAGACGTGAATCTCAACGGCAATGGCGGTAGCCTCGGCGTATTTGATCGCATTCGTCAACGCCTCGGCCATGTTCTCATAAATGACTTTCCATTGGATTGGCGTAATCACATCCAGATCCCCTTTGCATACGAGTGGAATCGGGAGATGATGTTGGGCGGAAAACTCATCAATAAATAATTTCACTCGATTGATCCCCATTTGCTCAGGCGGCGGTTTCATCTGTTTTAAGGTCATCCGAATTTGTTCAATGCCTTCTTTGGAAATGTGGATGGCGTTTTCCAACAATTGTTTTGCCTTGTTGCGGTCTCCATCCATCAACCGTTTGGCCGCCTCCATCTGAATGAGCGCCCCCGTCAGCGAATGGCCGATTTGGTCATGAATGCGCTGTGACAAACGGTTTCGCTCTTCTAATTGCAACATATATTCCGATTGCTTGATATATTGATGATATTCGTTGACACTCCTTGTCAGCCGATGCCAATCGTTACGCAGTTGATCCAAACGATCTTCTTGTTGTTTCATCCGCTCAAGATGGCGCTTGGCTGTCGTCACGCTGACAAGACTGAACAACGCCACAAGACCATACAATTTCGCTGCCGAAGGGCCAAGCCAAACCATAGGAACAAGCAGCACCACCCATATCCCCCATAGTCGGGGAATATAGAACGAAGCCAACTCATATCCATTGAGAGGCAACAATAAACCAAATGACGGCTCCACATAGGCGCTGGAAAGGATCACAAGGACGACGGAACACAGCGCCGCTCCCTTTTTCCACCTTACATTTCGAACGATAGAAGCAGACAAACTGAGACAAAAATAAATCAGAGAGGACAAGACAAACCAAGATTCATTCCTCTGTTCCGATGAGATATAATCAAGCGCTGCATATCCCCATACAATGAGTTTGTAAAACAGAAGCAAACGTTCCATACCGCTCCCTCAACCGATTTTCCCCGTCAAGTAATAAACAGCGATTTGCGTTCGATGCTGCAATCCTGTTTTATTGAAAATGGACGTAATGTAATTAGCCACCGTTCCCTCGGAGATAAATAGCTGGCTGGCAATTTCTTTATTCGAAAGCCCTTTCGCAATGAGCGCCATAATGTCCAACTCTCGCTCAGTAAACAGACGTTTGTCGATTTTCGGCGTCGGTCCTTTTTCTTCTTTGAGATTGGACTTGATTTTTTCCATGACCACCTCTTGCATGACCACTTGACCGTGATAAACGGCTTTGATCGCTTCCCGGATTCGCTCTGGATCGGTATTTTTTAAAAAATATCCCTTTGCGCCGTATTGGATGGCATCCATAATGTACTCATCATCATCAAACGTCGTCAAAATCAGCGGCTTTGTCTTCGTCTGCTCACAGATGAGCTTCGTCGCTTCGACGCCGTTCATGTTCGGCATGCGCACATCCAATAACGCAATATCGACTTCATGATGCCGGCAATATTCCACCGCCTCTTTCCCATCACTTACGGTCGCGACGACATCAAACTCGTCATACGTGCTTAAGATGATCCGCAGCCCTTCGCGGACAAAGGAATTGTCATCGGCAATGAGCACTTTGATCCGCAGCGGATCGGGCGCAGAGGTCTGTTTCATCTTTCCCCATCCTTTCCCACTTTGCGTTTTCCCCATTCATCGTCATGTGTGGACGCGCTGAACGATTTACTTTCATTGTAATGAATAAGAGGAGTTTCTTCCATTGCCATGAAGGAAAGGGAGCTCAGGTAGGAGTGATATGATTCCCCCTAGGGGTGGAGCGGTAAACGTGATGATCGATGAAGAGCCCGCCCTGTTGCAAATTGATGTTTCCGACTTTGGCATTCACATCCCAGCCGCGCAGCTGCTGCCAATGGCGATGGATCACGAAATCCACCATAAAGGGCAGCTGTTCGTCTACGTCCGCGCAATGGGGCATACGGACTTGCCGCTGTTTGTGAAGCGCGGCTGATTTTCCTTCATCCTACCGGCCTTACCTCAATGGAATGGCAAAAAACAACCGGCTCGGAGGACTCGAGCCGGTTGTTCATTTGCTTAACGGACGGATTCGTCGATCGAGCAGTTGCCATCCGTGCATGTGCCGCCTTCGTCAGCGAGCGGCCGCAACGGCGAAGCTTGTTGTTTCTCCTCCCACACCGTTTCTCGCGCCCGCCGGAACACATCGACCGGCTGAGCCCCAGAAATGGCATACTTTCCATTCAGCACGAAAAACGGCACACCGCGGACGCCAAGCCGGGCTGCCTCCGCTTCATCGTTTCGCACTTGCTCCGTGTAGCGGCCGCCATGAAGCACCGCTTCCGTCTCGCTTCGGTCAAGCCCGGCCGCTTCCGCGATGTCAAGGAGCACGGCGCGGTCGCTGATTCGCTTTGATTCGGTGAAATACGCGAAAAACAGCCGTTCGACGACATCATCAAGCTTCCCTTTTTCCTTCGCGTATTGCGCCAAGCGATGAGCGGCAAACGTATTCGTCGGCTTCATCGTCTCCAAGCGGAAGCCGCCGTGAATTTGGACAGCCATGCCGACGATTCCATGGACACGCCCGAGTCAAACAGTTTGGCGATGACCGTTTCTTTGAACGATGCGCATTTTTTGGTCGACCATCGAGACCACGCAAATAGATGCCTTGTTCGCAAGTAAAACAGATTGCTATTTTTAAAAAATCATTGCGTTTTTCATCGGATTCGCTATAATAAGATTGTTATTGATATTGATTCTCATTTTCCTAGTTCAAAAGGAGGTGGCCGCATGGTCCGCCTATACGCTGACGGACTGACCGTCCGCTACGATGACCGGACGATTTTCGAACGCTTGTCCGTCCGCATTCCCGACCGGCAAATCACCGCCATGATCGGGCCGAACGGGTGCGGCAAGTCGACGCTGCTCAAAACGCTGACGCGCATCATTTCCCCGCAATCCGGGGCGGTGATGTTGGATGGCCGGGCGATTTCACAACAGCCAACGAAAGAGCTGGCGAAAAAAATGGCCATTTTGCCGCAGACGCCGGAAGCGACAAGCGGATTGACCGTCGCTGAGCTCGTCTCATACGGCCGCTTTCCTTATCAAAGAGGATGGGGCCGCCTAACGAAACAAGATTACGAGGCGATCGACTGGGCGCTTGCCGTGACAAAAACAGCCGAGTTGAAACATCGGCCGGTTGATGCCCTCTCCGGCGGACAGCGGCAGCGCGTCTGGATCGCCATGGCGCTCGCGCAAGAGACGGACATCATCTTTTTGGACGAACCGACGACGTATTTGGACATCGCCCATCAACTCGAGGTGCTCGAGCTGCTTGAACGGCTGAACAAAGAAGAAGGGCGGACAATTGTGATGGTGCTCCATGACATTAACCAAGCGGCGCGGTTTGCCGACTATGTGATCGCTATGAAAGCGGGCCAAATCGTCAAAGCCGGGCCGAGCGAAGACGTCATTTGCCGTGAAGTGCTTCGCGACGTGTTTGGCATTGACGCTGACATCGGCCGCGACCCGCGGACGAACAAACCAGTTTGTTTTACGTATCATTTGCTGAAAGGAGTTTATTCATCATGAGAAAAACGTGGCTTTCCTTGTTGCTTCTTTTTATCCTTGTGTTAAGCGCGTGCGGCAACGCCGCCAATCATCAGAAGGAAACCAACGCTCCTTCCGCTAAAAAAGAAAAGGAAACGATGACCTATCAATCAGAAAACGGGCCAATCGAAGTGCCTGCTCATCCGAAACGCGTTGTGGCGTTATGGGGTGCTGGATATGTCGCCGCCTTCGATGTGCCAATCGTCGGAGCCGATTCATGGTCGAAAATGAATCCGCTTCTTCAGGACAAGCTCAAAAATGCCCAGACCGTAACCGATGAAGACATCGAAAAAATTATGGCATTAAAACCGGACTTAATTGTTGGCTTATCCAATACAAAAAACGTCGAAAAACTGAAAAAGATCGCTCCAACCGTCACGTTTACATACGGAAAGCTCAATTACTTAGACTTGATTTTAGAATACGGAAAATTGCTCAATAAAGAGAAAGAGGCGAAAGCATGGATTGCCGATTTCCAAAAACGGGCACAAGAAGCCGGAAAACAAATCCGGGCGAAAATCGGCGACAACGCCACGGTGACCGTGATGGAAAACTTCGATAAGCAGCTTTACGTCTTCGGAAACAACTGGGGACGCGGAACAGAAATTTTATACCAAGAAATGAAGCTGAAAATGCCAGAGAAAGTCAAAGAGCACGCGCTCAAATCCGGTTATTACGCTGTCTCTCTCGAAGCGCTGCCGCAATTTGTCGGCGATTACCTCATCGTAAGCAAATATAGCGACAGCGACACGTCATTCATGGAAACCAACACATTCAAAAACATTCCGGCAGTGAAAAACGGGCATATGTTTGTTGCCGATGCCAAATCCTTTTATTTCAATGATCCGATTACATTAGAACACCAGCTTGATTTCTTTAAGAAACACTTTTTAGGCCAATAACCAACAGGACGGGAGATTCACCGTGCGTGAATGTCCCGTCCTTTCTTGTGCAAAAGGGGGAAATCGCCGATGGAAATGAACCGAAGGCTGCTGCCATTTCGTTATGCCTTCCTGTTGTCGCTCATTCTGCTTGCCGCTGTCTGGTTTGGCTCGATGGTGGTTGGCGCCGCCGACACGACGTGGAGCGACGTATGGCGAGCGCTCTTCTCCAACGAACAAGGCAAACAGCTTGACGTGATTCGCGAGCTCCGTCTGCCGCGGGAAACGGCGGCGGCCTTTGTCGGTGCCGGACTCGCCGTCGCCGGGGCGATCATGCAAGGAATGACACGCAACCCGCTCGCTGACCCGGGACTGCTTGGCCTAACCGCTGGAGCGAACGCAGCGTTGGCCATAACGATGGCCTGTTTTCCTTCCGCCCATTATCTCGTAATCACCGTCGCTTGTCTGCTTGGGGCGGCTGTGGGAGCAGGGATGGTCTTTGGCATCGGCGCCGCCCGCAAAGGCGGCTTTTCACCATTGCGCATCGTCCTAGCCGGTTCGGCAATCTCAGCGCTTTTGTTTGCCGTCGCTGAAGGGGTCGGCCTTTATTTTCATATTTCCAAAGACGTTTCGATGTGGACATCGGGCGGGGTAGCCGGAACGTCGTGGAAACAGCTGTCCGTCGTCATTCCGCTCATCGTGAGCGGGCTCGCCATTGCCGCATGGTATTCGCGGCAGCTGACGATTCTTAGCTTGAGCGAAGACGTCGCCGTCGGCGTCGGACAAAAAACAACAGCCGTCAAAACGTGGCTGTTTTTGGCTATCTTTTTATTGACAGGAGCGTCGGTCGCCATCGCCGGCAACATCACCTTCATCGGCTTGATGATCCCTCATCTTGTGCGCGCGATCGCCGGCGCCGATTACCGATTCATCATCCCGCTGTCGGCCACAGTCGGCGCGGCCGGCATGGTCGTCGCTGATACGGCGGCCCGTACGATCAACGCCCCGTTCGAAACGCCGGTGGCAGCCATCGTTGCGGTGATCGGCTTGCCGTTTTTCTTGTTTGTCGTGCGGAAAAAAGGGAGGGGCTTTGAATGAGAATGCGCATCACGATCGTGTTGGGACTGCTTTTGTTGCTTATTGCCGCAACGGCCGCCATCGCGTTGGGCACCGGCGAAGCGCCGCTCTCGTACGGACGCATCGTGCCGACGCTGTTTGGCTACGGCTCGATGCAAGAAGCGTTTATTTTGTTTTCTCTCCGCCTGCCGCGTATCGTGATTACGTTGCTCGCCGGGATGGCGCTCGCCCTATCGGGAGCGATGCTGCAAGGCATCACCCGAAATGAACTCGCCGATCCGGGCATATTGGGCATCAACGCCGGAGCCGGCGCGGGCGTCGCTATATTCTTTTTATTTTTCCCGATTGAAGCTGGGACGTTTCTTTACGCGCTGCCGCTCGTCGCCTTCGTCGGAGCGCTGTTGACGGCAGCGGCCATTTACGCCGTTTCTTACAATCAAACAACCGGGCTGCAGCCGGTATCGTTCATCTTGACCGGGGTCGGATTTTCGATGGCGCTCTCCGGGCTCATGATTGTCCTCATTTCCGCCGCCGACCGAACGAAAGTCGACTTTATCGCCAGATGGCTGTACGGCAACATTTGGGGCGATGACTGGCCGTTTATTTGGGCGATGCTGCCGTGGCTTGTCATCGGTGCGTTAATCGGCCTGTATCGGGCGAAACGGCTAAACCTTTTGCATTTAGGCGATCCGGTCGCCATCGGGGTCGGCGTCCATGTTCGCCGCGAGCGGCTCGTGCTGATGACAACCGCCGTTGCCGTCGCGGCAGCGGCCGTCGCTGTAACCGGGGGCATCCCCTTTATCGGCTTAATGGCGCCGCATATCGCCAAAATGATCGTCGGCCCGCGCCATGAGCGGGCCATTCCGGCAGCGATGCTCATCGGCGGTTGGCTGCTGCTTGCCGCTGATACGATCGGGCGCAACGTTCTCGCCGAACCGCTTCCGGCAGGAGTGGTGGCGTCAATCATCGGTGCACCATACTTCATTTATTTGTTATGGAAGCGCGGAACCTTTTAACGACCATGAAAAAGCTCACAGGCAACAAAGCCCGTTCGCCTCTACTCCCGTTTCACGTGGGAGCGGGAAGTTTTCCGTTTGCGAGAAGGGCTGCTCCAAGCCGAAAAAACAGCCTTGGGGCAGCCCTTTTTGACCAAACCATTTTTTACGATGTCGGAATTAAGAAGCCTGGCGCCGCTTCCAAACGCGGATCGCTCCAACCACAATAACCGCAGCAATAAGGACATACACCACTTCAGCGTACATCCCAATCACTTCCGATACTTTCCCCCACGACTCACCGAGCGCCGCCCCGATCGAGATTAAAATCGTATTCCAAATAAGCGTGCCGAGCACCGACAGCCAGACAAACAGCCACACGTTCATCTTCGCCATGCCGGCGGGAATCGAAATCAAGCTGCGCACGAGCGGAATCATGCGGCCAACGAATACCGCCCACACCCCGTAGCGCTGAAACGTCCGGTTCGCCTTATCGATGTCTTCCGTCTTCACCCGCAGCCATCCGCCCCAACGGTCAACGATCCGCCCAAGCCGCTCGACCGACAACAGCCGGCCGATGCCGTACAGCACGATCGCCCCAACAACCGAACCCGCTGTCGCTGCCGCAATGACGCCGGGAACCGTCAAGGTGGTGTAGGTCGTCATAAACCCGCCAAACGGCAAAATGACTTCCGACGGAATCGGCGGAAAGATATTTTCCAGCGCGATCATGAGGAAAATGCCGATATAGCCAAATTGCTCCATAAAATCAGTGATCCACGCCTGCACAGTTCTTCCTCCATTCACTCGCTCTTCGTCTCTGTATGATATGCTCCATCCGTACCATCCTTTCTCCTATCTTAGCAGAAAATGCGCGGTGACCGCAAAAATAACAGGAGCTGATTCCAGCCCCACACTTGATTGGGCGGGCGTTTGAATCAGCTCCCTCTTTCGCTTCACAGCCTATTCGCATTCCATTCAAGCGATATGCTCTCTTGTTGAACGAGATTCGCAACCCTCTTTCGCTTCACAGCCTATTCGCATTGCATTCTCATTCGTTTGGACTGGAAACCGGCCGGGATAAAACGTTCACAATCCGCTCAAGCGCCCAGTCCAACTCTTCTTTTGTCACGATGAGCGGTGGCGCGAAGCGAATGACCGTCTCGTGTGTTTCCTTGCAAAGCAAGCCTTGCTCTTTCAGCGCCTCACAGTACGGACGCGCCGGGCCATGCAGCTCAACGCCGATAAACAAGCCGCGGCCGCGAATTTCTTTAATATCCTCGTTTTGAATTTGTTTTAGTTTCGAAAGGAAGTATTCGCCAAGTTCAAGCGAACGCTCCGCTAGACGCTCTTCTTCAATCACCTCGAGCGCTGCAATCGACACCGCGCAAGCGAGCGGGTTGCCGCCGAACGTCGAGCCGTGCGAGCCGGGTTCAAACACCGACAAAATATCGCGATTGGCGACGACGCACGAAATCGGGAACACCCCGCCGCCCAACGCTTTTCCTAAAATATACATATCCGGCACAACCTCTTCCCAGTCGCAGGCAAACAACTTCCCGGTCCGGCCGAGCCCGGTTTGAATTTCGTCCGCGATGAACAAGACGTTATGTTGCTTGCATACGTCATACGCCGCTTTTAAAAATCCTTGCGGCGGGATGCGGATGCCCGCTTCGCCTTGGATCGGCTCGACAAGAAACGCCGCTGTATTCGGTGTGATCGCGGCTTTCAGCGCTTCGATATCGCCGTACGGGATGATTTTCACGCCCGGCAACAGCGGCCCAAACCCGCGTTTATAAGCCGGTTCGGACGACAGCGACACGGCGGCAAGCGTCCGGCCGTGGAAGTTTCCTTCACAAACGATGATTTCGGCTTGGTTGTCCGGGACGCCTTTGACGTCATACGCCCAGCGGCGCGCCGCTTTGAGCGCCGTTTCCACCGCTTCGGCGCCCGTGTTCATCGGCAGCACCATTTCTTTTTTTGTCAATCGGCATACTTTCTCGTACCACGGACCGAGCTGGTCGTTATGGAACGCGCGCGACGTGAGCGTGACACGATCCGCCTGCTTTTTCAGGGCCGCAATAATTTTCGGATGGCGATGGCCTTGGTTCACCGCCGAATAAGCGCTTAACATATCCATATAGCGGTTGCCTTCCGGGTCTTTCACCCATACTCCTTCCGCTTCCGAGATGACGATCGGCAGCGGATGGTAATTGCGCGCCCCGTATTGTTCCGTCTTCGCAATGAGCTGTTCCGATTTAGTTGTCACCTTCACCGCTCCTTTCCGTTTTCTTCGTTGCGTTGCAAAAGCGGGTGTCCCAAAAGGACTGGGACACCCTCTCTCATCGCTATATAAGCACCAGCCGCTTCCCTGCCACACAATATGTTGTGTCTTTCTTGAGGGGAGATCGCCTGTTGGGTCAGCCCCTTTGCCTTAAAACATTTCCGATACCGTTTTCGCTTGCATATGGAGGAGTAAGTAATCCGGACCGCCGGCTTTCGAGTCCGTCCCTGACATATTGAAGCCGCCAAACGGTTGATAGCCGACGATCGCACCCGTGCAGCCGCGATTGAAATACAAGTTGCCGACATGGAATTCTTGCCGCGCTTTTTCAAGATTCGCTCGGTTGCGGGAAATGACAGCGCCTGTCAGACCGTATTCTGTGTTGTTCGCGATCTCAAGCGCATGGTCAAAGTCGTGCGCTTTGGCGAACGCGACGACTGGACCGAAAATTTCTTCCTGCATAATGCGCGCATTCGGATCAACATCGGCAAACACTGTCGGCTGGATGAAGAAGCCTTTTGCATCGTCTCCTTCTCCGCCGGTCATCAGACGGCCTTCCTGTTTTCCGATTTCGATATATTCCATAATTTTGTTGTACGCGTTTTGGTCGATCACTGGCCCCATAAACGTCGCTTGCTCCGCCGGGTCGCCGACGTTGAGCTGCTTTGTCAGCTCGACGACGCGGTTCAACACTTGATCATACACATCTTCAACAATGATCGCGCGCGAGCACGCCGAACATTTTTGCCCCGAAAAGCCAAACGCCGAGGCGACAATCGATTGCGCCGCCAGTTCCAGATCGGCTTCCTTATCCACAACGATGGCGTCTTTGCCGCCCATTTCCGCGATGACGCGCTTCAGCCAAATTTGTCCCGGGTGCACTTTCGCTGCCCGCTCGTAAATGCGGATGCCAACATCGCGCGAGCCGGTGAAGCTGATAAACCGCGTGCGCGGATGGTCGACCAAATAGTCGCCCACTTCGGCCCCGCTGCCCGGGATGTAGTTGAGGACACCAGCCGGCAGTCCCGCTTCTTCCAACACTTCCACAAATTTATACGCCACCACCGGCGTGGCGCTCGCCGGTTTCAGCAGCACCGTATTGCCCGTCACAAGCGAAGCGACCGTTGTCCCCGCCATAATGGCAAACGGGAAGTTCCATGGTGAGATGACGACGCCGACGCCAAGCGGGATGTAGAAAAAGCGGTTCGTTTCCCCCGGACGGCTTTCCACCGGAATGCCGTCTTTCAACTTCAACATTTGTCGGCCGTAATATTCCATAAAGTCGATCGCTTCGGCTGTATCGGCATCCGCTTCCCGCCACGGCTTGCCGGCTTCTTTCACCAACCAAGCGGAAAATTCATGCTTGCGCCGGCGCACGATCGCCGCCGCCCGGAACAAAATATCGGCCCGCGCTTCCGGACTCGTCCGGCTCCACGTGCGGAACGCTTCATCGGCGGCTTTCATCGCCCGTTCGGCGAGCTCTTGATTCGCTTTCGCCACCCGGCCGACCACCTCCGCCTTATTGGCCGGATTGATCGACGTGATCTTGTCCTCGGTCATGATGCGCTCGCCGCCGATCACGAGCGGATAATCGCGCCCAAGCTCCAATTCCACTTTCTTGAGCGCTGCCAAAAACGCGTCCCGGTTCGCTTCCACAGTAAAGTTGGTGAGCGGTTCATGTCTGTACGGCTGCACCATTTCGTCGTCCTCCTTTTTAACAAGCAAAAAATTTTTTCGTTATAAAACGGTTTCATAGTTATATTATGCAAATAATTATGGCTTTTTTCAATGATTTTTACTTGGCCACCGTCAGCTCCTCTTTTTCCACGTTCAAAGGCCGAAGCCGTTTTTTCGCCACCAAGTGGTAGTAGCCATAACAAGCGAGCAAAAACGGAATCCCGCAGTAAAGCGCGATCCGCTGATCGGGGATAAAGGCCAATCCGATGATCGTCACCATATTTAACGCAAACGCCGCCAGCGGCACAAATGGATACAGCGGCGTCCGATACTTCAAATCGCGCACATCGCCGCCCTCGCGCAAAAACGCCTTCCGCCCCAAATAGCTCGACAGCGCAATCGACGCCCAGACGGTCACCGCGCCAAACCCAGCGATCGCCGTCAACCAAACATACACCGTATCTTCCGCGTAAATGCTGCATAACAGCGACAAGCATCCGATGGCAATGCTGGCGATCAGCGCGTTAAGCGGCACGCCGCGCTTCGACAGTTTGCTGAAAAACGGAGTCACCATTCCTTGGCGCGACATCGACCAAAGCACGCGCGACGTTGCGTACAATCCTGAATTGGCCACCGACAGCACTGCCGTAATGATGACAAAATTCATGATATCGGCCGCATACGGAATGCCAATATTGTCAAAAACGACCACAAATGGACTTTTCACCACACCCGCCTTCTCCCACGGAAACAAACCGGCCAGCACAAAAATCGCCAGAATGAAGAAGATCAAAATGCGCCATACCGTATTGCGCAACGCCACCGGCACCGTCTTCTCCGGCTCGCGGCTTTCCCCGGCAGCCACGCCGACCAGTTCCGTCCCTTGGAAAGAAAAGTTAACCAATATCATGGTTGAAAAAATCGCCCAAAACCCTTTTGGAAACAAACCGCCATGATCCGTATAGTTCGTGAAAAACGGAGCAGGCTGCCCGTTTTTCATCTGGATGACGCCAAACATCGCCGCTAATCCAAGCACAATAAAGGCGATCACCGTCAGCACTTTCACGCTGGAAAACCAAAACTCGACCTCGCCAAACCCTTTGACAGACAAGGCGTTGATCAAAAACAACAACAAGGCAAAAACCGCACAAAACACCCATGTCGGCACATCGGGAAACCATCGCTTCATCAAAATGCTGACCGTGAGCAGCTCGATGCCGACCGTCACCGACCAATTGAGCCAAGACAGCCAGCCGATGCAGTAGCCGGCAGCCGGTGAGATGAATTTCGTCGCATACGTCTGATACGACCCGGCATCGGGGATTCTCACCGCCAATTCCCCTAGCGAAAGCATCGTCAAATACATGACGAGACCGCCAAATAAGTAAGCGGCCACCGCTCCCCCCGGCCCCGCCTCATGAATCGTATAACCGGATCCTAAAAACAACCCCGTGCCGATCACCCCGCCAAGGGCGATCATAAACAAGTGCCTGCTTTTTAATTCGCGCTTTAATTCTTGTGCTGGTGGCATTCCCCACACTCTCCTTCCTTAACAGATCGAATCGGAATCGCTTACATTTTCATCGAACAAGCAGCGCTCATCATCAAGCAAAAAATTTTTTCAATTAAACTTGCTTCCTATCTCTATTATGTTGATTCTTTTTTCTATTTTCAATATATTTAGCAAAAAAATTTTTCCCATTTCTCCTTCCGTATCGAAGATTCCACTTTTTCGCAATGGCTTATGCTATAATACAAGGAAAAGAGAGGTGCTGATCGTGAACCGGGAGATGGAAACGCTTTTATCGATGTACGAGCAAATTCTCGAAATGATCGACCTTGGCATCCACGCTGTCGATCAGCATGGAAAAACGGTTATTTACAATCGAAAAATGCGGGAAATCGAGGGCATGGATGTGGAAGATGTGCTCGATAAAAACATTTTAGACGTCTTCCGCTTTCATCCGGAGCAGCCGAGCACCTTGCTTGAAGCGCTGCGCACCGGCGAAAGCATTTTGAACAAGCAGCAAACGTATTTCAATAACAAAGGGCAAGCCGTGACAACGGTCAATCAAACATACCCTTTGCGGAAAGACGGGCGCATCATCGGGGCAGTGGAAATCGCCAAAGATGTCACAAAGTTTCGCAAACTGATCGCCGAGCAGTACCAGCGCAGCGAACCGGGACGGACGCTGGCTGACATCATCGGCCAAAGCGAGGCGATGCAAACGGCGGTCCGCCTAGCCCGCCATGCCGCCCGCTCTGACGCGCCTGTGCTGCTCATCGGCGAAAAAGGAACGGGAAAAGATTTGCTCGCCTCTTGCATTCACTATGAAAGCGAGCGGCGCGCCAAACCGTTTTTGGCGCAAACGTGTTTGTCGCTCCCCGACGACTGGTTGGAAACGATGCTGTTTGGCAGCGAAGCAAACGGCGAGATTCAGCCCGGCTTGTTCGAACAGGCGAACGGCGGCACCGTCCTGCTTGACGACATTGACTCGTTAAGTCTGCCGCTCCAACAAAAACTCGCCCGTTTCCTGCAAGAAAAACAGTTTGTCCGCGCCCAAGGCCATGAACCTGTTCGGGCCGATGTCCGCCTCATCACTTCGACAAGCGGCGACCCCATTGACGCCGTGCAAACGGGGGAACTGCTGAAGCCGCTTTACTACCAGCTCGCCGTCCATTGCATCGTGTTGCCCCCGCTGCGCGAGAGAAGGGAGGACATTTTGCCGTTGGCCGCTCATTTCATCCGCCAAGGCAATGAACGCTATGGGTTGACGGTGGAAGGGCTCGATGAGGATGTGCAAGAGGCGTTTCTCGCTTACCGCTGGCCCGGCAATGTGCGCGAACTAGAGGCCGTCATCTTCAAAACGATGGAAACGATGGAACAAGACACGGTGATCACGCTCGCCCATCTGCCGGCGTATTTCCGGGCCAAGCTTACCCCTGACGAGGCCAAGACCGATTTTCTATTCGATACGGATGATATTTTGCCGCTTGACCGATACATGGAAGAGGTTGAAATTTACTACATTCGCAAGGCGCTGCAGCATCACGGCTTCAACATCACCAAAACCGCCAAAGCGCTTGGCCTAAGCCGGCAAAACTTGCAATACCGCATCCGAAAATATCAAATCGACAAAGAATAAAGAGGAAGCCGCTAGAGGGGCGGTGATTTACTCGCGCAACCGCTTCCCAGCATCGTTTTTCAAATAGAAAAGCCTTGCAACAGTGCACACTTTTTTTCATCGACCAAAGGAAACCAATGTTTTTCACCAGCCTTCTAGGAGACCGGTGATTTAAGGGGGCAAGCCGCTGATCAAGCCCGTTTTTCAAATAGAAAAGCCTCGTCGCATCAGGATTACCTTTCAAACGATCCCCCATTGCTCAAAAGAAACAACCATTTTTCACCAGCCTTCTAGGACGCTGCGGCGACAGGGGAGGTCGCGCCGATGATCGATGCCCATCTTCATCTCGACCAATACGTCCGGGTAGACGAACAAATCAAACGTTGGCAAGAGGCAGGCATAACCGGCGTCGTCGCCGTCTCCACTGACTTAAGCTCCAGCTACCGAACGCTGGAGCTCAAACAACGGTTTCCGTCTTTCGTCTACGCCGCCATCGGCTTTCATCCGGAACGTCCCATGCCCAACGCGGCCGATTGGAATGAATGGACATCACTCCTCAAGCAAGCGCGGCCGCAGCTCGCTGCCATTGGCGAAGTCGGGCTGCCGTACTACTCAGCCGAGGCAGCAGCCCAATTGCCTCGCTATTGTGACTTGTTGGCGCAAATCGCCGCCATCGCCGTCGATGTCTCTTTGCCGCTCGTGCTTCACGCCGTCTACGACCGGGCCGAAACCGCCTTGGCCATCGTGCAGCAAGCTGGCGTCCGGCACGCCCATTTCCATTGGCTGAAGGCAAACGCAAAGACAGTGCAACGCATCATCCAATGCGGCTACTACATTTCCGTCACTCCCGAGGTGTGCTACCGCGAGCGCGACCAAGCGCTATTGTCCCTCATCCCGCTCGAGCAGCTGCTTCTCGAAACGGACGGCCCATGGCCGTTTGCCGGTCCGTTTCAAGGAAAACCGACGACGCCGCTGTTTTTATTTGACTCTGTCCGCACCGTAGCGGCGCATTACGGCGAAGAGAGCGAGCGCGTGAAAACGGTCATCACGGCGAACACAAAACGGCTTTACGGCTCGCTTTCTTTATAGTACGATGAAGTCAAATCCAGACCGAAGCGAGGGAAAATCATGGATCATCAGGAACAAGTGCGCCGACAGCTGCTTGAAAGCGTGTCCGCTCTGTCGGACGAACAACTCAACACCCGGGTGGCTGAAGGGAGTTGGACGATCGCCCAAGTGCTCGAACATTTGTACCTTATCGAGACATCGATCGCCGCCATGATCGCCCAGACATTGACGCGCGGCGCAAACCAGCCCGTGAGCGAAAAACCGATCCACCTCACCCTTGACCGTTCCAAAAAAGTGGAGGCGCCCGATTTCGCCCGCCCGAGCGACCGGCGTTTCACGTGGGGGGAATTGGAGGAAAAATTGCGTCAATCGCGGCAGCGACTGCGTCACATCGTCGAGCAAGCCGCCCCGGCTGATCTGGAAACCAAATCGTTCCCGCATCCGGTTTTCGGCCCCCTAAGCTTAAAGCAATGGGTGGAATTTGTCAGCTACCATGAACAACGCCACCTTGCCCAAATTGAAGAAATCAAGGCGCATCTCGGATAACCAGAGCTAGGCCGCCTCAACAGCGGGCGGCCTCTGCTCGGCCCGCCCCGGCCTCGGCTACATCCGCGGACGTCCCGCCTGTTTTTCCTTTCCACCGCCCTTCACTTGCTTTAACGTCGCCACGATGAGAAAACTGACAATGACCAACAACACCCACGAGCTGACTTTCCCGACATGAACGAGGCTCCACGCCCTCGCTTGGTTTGGATATTGCCAAGCCCCGAAAAAAGTGGCGATATTTTCCGCGACCCAAATGAAAAAACCGATCAGCAAAAAGGACAGAACAAGCGGCATCCGATACCGAATTCCCCCGACCTCATACGCGACCCACGACCGCCAAAAAACGAGAATCACAAGGCCTGCCAACCACCAGCGAACATCGATCCAATAATGGTGGGTAAAAAAGTTCACGTAAATCGCCGCCGCCAACGGAACGACCAGCCAAAACGGCGGCCAGCGCACGAGCTCCACCTTCAGCCGTCTCCACGCCTGGCAAAGATAGCTCGCGACGCTCGCGTACATGAAGCCGCTGTACAGCGGCACGCCAAACAGTTTCGTATATCCTTCCTCCGGATACGACCATGAACCCATACGCACCTTAAACAGCTCTAATGCAAGCCCAATCAAGTGAAAGACAGTGATGACTTTGAGCTCATCGCGCGTTTCCAGCCCGGAGCGCACCATCCACCATTGCATGAGAAGGCAAATGACAAGCAGCCAGTCATACCGCGGCAACAAAGGAAGCGGCACGAGCTTCGTCAGCGCCAATGAAGCAAAAATAACGACCGGAAACACGCAGGACAACGCCTGCGCCCAACCGAAGCGAACAAGCTGCACAAACGCTTTGCTGAGCCGCGCTTTTCCAGAACAGAGACACCTCCAAACCACAGCCAGCCAGCAAGGCGGGCATTCCCCCGCCGCTGCCGCGTATTTCTCCCCTTTCAAGCCGTCCCCTCCCCCGCTTACGAATGCGATTCCCCTTCGTCACTTCGGTACTCCAAAATGTCCCCGGGCTGGCAGTCGAGCGCCTTGCAAATGGCTTCCAACGTCGAAAAGCGGATCGCCTTCGCCTTTCCGTTTTTCAAGATCGACAAATTCGCCATCGTAATCCCTACTTTCTCCGACAGCTCCGTGACGCTCATCTTCCGCTTCGCCAACATGACATCAAGATTCACGATGATCGGCATGTCATTCACCTCAAATCGTCAACTCGTTTTCTTGTTTGATGTCAACGGCTTGTTGCAGCAGCTTTTGCAGCACAGCGGCAAAGACAGCGATCACGAGCGACGCAAACGGCACCAGCAGCCCGACGAAAATGACACCCGGAGCGTCGTCTTTCTCGGCGAACAAGTAAAACAGCGGCAAGACAAGCAAATGCAGCCCGCTGATGGCGACGGCGCAATGTTTGATCGTCTTTAACGCTTTCACCGAAGCCTCGGAAAACGCGTCGTTTCGGTCAATATACACTAACAACCGGAACGCCTGATACAAAGCGAAGTAGAACGGCAGCGCGGACGCCTCAAACGCAAGATAAACGAAATACTTGATCCAAGGGAACGTTGGCACCAGCTTGACCGCCACCTTCGCAAGCGCCGGCACCAAAAACAAGCACAACGCCAAAACCGGAAGGCCAATCAACACCAAGGCCACCTTCAAAAAAAGCGTTTCTCGTTTCACCGCAAGCACCTCACTGATTCGCTTTTGTTTTTATTGTAATCGTTGATTTATCGTTTTTCAATAAATAATTATTTATTTTAATGATATTCTTATTGTTAAACATAATAAAAAGCATCCCCCCTGCACGGAGGAATGCTTCGGTGCAAAAATGGAGACGGCAAAAAGCAGCTATTCTGCTACCAAGTCCAAGGGCTTAACGGTTAAGGAATTGCTTCTTATGACCGCTTTCTATATCCAAAAGGGTTCCCAGCCCTTAACCAAAAAAGATGACAAAAGCATTAACTGGGCGATGGAAGTGATCGAAACAAAAGATGTGAAATTCCGCGCTTTGGTCTGGTGACAACATTAACGCGTATGAATTGCAATGGGACTTGCACAGAAAAGATCCATGGGCAGCGGTCTGCCCTCCACCCGAAGATGAAAATCCGCGTCAGTTCGTCATTTTCACAGAAGAGAATGGCTCTCATGGAGAAGGAACTGATCCGAACTAAAAAATAATAAGGGCTCATCCCTTCCTATCCGAGCCCTTTTTGTTTGCCACCTCGAATGACATGAATCTTTTTACTGTCTAATGTGTGAAATTGAGATAAATAAATATTTGATGCAACTTAAGGACGAAATCATTATTGGTTATATGCTGTTTCTCGATACAAATCGTAGAGCTCGGCTGATGAGGGCCGGCAATACTGTGACATGCCCTTCCCCGGCAAATTCCTGAAACTCCACATATACCCCAAAATCAGTAAAGGCGGAAAGGCGTTTTACCAGTTCTTCAGCATGAGCGTTAATTCGGCTTTTGTGGCTTCTTTCCAACTCTCCAGCCGCCAAAAGTACGTCAACGTTGAGCGTTTCATGTGTGATACGAGCAACAAAACGTTGTTCTGCCTCAAGCAACAGCTGTTTACTCCAATGAATCGAAGGACTTCCAGCAATATACGTTCTGAAAGCAGTCGGTTTCGTAAAAAGCACCTGCAAAACAAAGAGGCCACCGAGAGAATGGCCAAAAATGGCCTGCTTCGTCCGGTCGACTGGCAATTCTCGCTGTATTTCAGGCTTCAGTTCTGTTTCAATAAACTCCAAAAAAGCCTCTGCTCCTCCCATTTCCGGCCATGCGGTTCCATCTGGACGAGCAGGTAATTCGCTTTCCGGAACAGACATGGTAAAATCGTAAAAACGGGCAGGAGAAAATGGCTTTTCTGTTGGATAACCAATACCAACAATCACCGCAGGAACAACTCCTGTGCGATCAGGACGTCCTGCCTGCACACGCATCGCTTCCACCATCGTACCAAACACCGAATTGGCATCAAGTACATAAATCACTGGAAATCCCAAAGGAGGTGGATCCGCATCAGGTTGTGCAACAAAAATCCGATACTCACGATTCCCATAGTGAGAATACATCACACGCTGCTTCGTTCGCGGAATTGTGAACTCACTAACACCTGCTATATGAACAGCTGAAGAACATAAATCCCTTTTTTTAGAACCCATTCCATCCCCTCCATTTTTCAGTTTTCGAGTCGTCTCTTACACTTTGGTTTTAAATAGCAAGTACACGAAGTAGGGAATACCAATGATGGCAATGACAATTCCAACAGACAGTTCGACAGGCGCAAAAACTGTTTTAGCAATAAAGTCTGAAACCACTACCAACAACATGCCAATCGTTCCACTAACCGGAATGATACGCTGATGATGAACCCCGACGAGACGCTTGGCAATATGGGGGGCAATCAAACCAACAAAACCGATGTTTCCAGCCACAGACACACACGCACTCACAATCCCAATACTCGCCAATAGCAATAGATTTTTTTCCTTTTCAGTAGAAACCCCTAACCCTTTTGCATGTTCTTCCCCTAATTGGAACAAATCGAGAATATAAGCTTTACTGATGATAATGGGAACAAGCAAAATCATCCATGGAAACACAGCAACAACATATTGCCAATTGGCGTTCCAAATGCTTCCCATAAGCCATACTGTCGCCATTTCAAAATCCTGTGGATTCATCTTTAACGATAAATATAAGGATAGAGCTCCAAAACCAGCCCCCGCGGCAATTCCCACAAGAATGAGGCGCTGCGTATCTAAATGGCCATTCTGTCGAGCAAATAGATAAATGAGCAGGGCGGCACCCAATCCGCCAACCCACCCAAATAGCGGCATCGCTAAAATCGATAGCCAATCATTTTCCGCTATCCTGTGACCTCCAAAGAAAAGCATAAAAATGACGATCATAGCCCCGGCCCCAGCATTAATGCCCAAAATTCCTGGATCAGCCAACCCGTTTCGGCTAATTCCTTGGATAGTCGCCCCAGCCACTCCTAATCCAAAACCGACCAACGCAGCAATGACAATACGCGGCAGTCGGAAATCCAAAATTACCAAATCATGCTCCGGGACCGGATCCATTCGCAGTAGTGTTTTTAAGACATCTTGAACGGTTATATCAAATATTCCATTTGTTAGACTAATATAAATGACCAACAATATAATTACAATATTACTAAACAACACCAACCAATAGCGCTTGGCTGAATGATTAAGCATCCTTTCCTCCCCCTCTCGTATAAATTAAATAGAGGAAGAAAGGCACACCAATCAAAGCTGTAACGACCCCAATCGGTGTTTCAAACGGATAATTCAAAAATCGGCTTAAAATATCGGAAAGCGCCAAAAAGATCGCACCAAGAACACCGGCACAAGGAATGATTCGTCGATAATCAACCCCTACTAAAAACCTCGTCATATGTGGAATAATTAAACCAACGAAGCTGATATTTCCAGCCAAGGCAACAGAAATGCCTGTTAAGATAACCACGCTGACGATGGCCAAGATCTTGATCACCATCGTTTTCTGACCTAAGCTGACCGATATCTCCTCTCCCAACGACAAAATCGTAATCGATTTAGAAATCATACAAGCAACAGCAAGACCCGCAATGGCAAAGGGCATTGCCAATTTAATTAAATGAGGGTCCATTTGATGCAGCCGGGCATTGTACCAAAAGCTCACATCCTGTGAAACTTGAAAATAAGAAGAGAGAGCGGCTGATATGCTGCTAAAAAAGGTTCCGATAATTGTTCCAATAATGGCCATTCGAACAGGCGACATTCCATAGGGAAGGACAGAGGCCATCCAGAACACGAAGCCTACGGCAACAGCTGAACCAACCAACGAGTACATGATCATCTCAAGCGAAGAGGCGCCTGGCTGAATAATCATGCAAAGTGTGATCGCAAAAACCGAACCATCTGAAACCCCCATAATGGAGGGAGAGGCTAAATAGTTCCTTGTCATCCCTTGCATAATCGCTCCTGAAATCGCAAGTAATGCACCAATCAAAAGAGCACCAATCGCCCTTGGCAGTCTCGAATACCTGACAATTTGATGATTAACATCATTCGGGTCAAAAGCAACTATCGCTTTCCAAACAGTCCACGCATCTATATTTTTGGCCCCATACAAAATAGATGCGATGATGATCAACACCATCGCAACCGGTGAAAGCCATAAAATCAGGGCTGACGGAGAAATTCTTAATTGCATATTGACGCTACCTGCCTTGTATTATTCGTTGCCGAGCTTCTCCACAGCTGCTTTCAAGAAATTGATTTTGCTCCACGCTGTGCCGCCTTGTGCAAGCGGGTCGACAATGTTGACGAACACTTTATCATTTTTCACAGCATTGATGCTTTTCCAAATTGGATTGTTTTGCAGCTCTTCAAGTGCTTTAGGATTGTTTTTATTTTCATCTTCTGAGAATTGCACAAAAATATAGTCCGGATTCATTTCGCTAAATTTCTCTAAAGAAATCATTTCCTGAGCTTTCGCATTTTGAATTTCTTGAGGTACGGTCAGTCCTAAATCCGTATATAGCGAAGGATTGAAAAATACATCTGGCGGATAGATCATAATATTTCCGCTGCGAATGCGAACCGCCACGACCTTTTTATCTTTTAGCTTGTCTCCCAGCTTCGCTTTCGCTTCTTCCAAGTCTTTTTTATATTGGTTTAATACTTCATCAGCTTTGTCTCGTGTTCCAGTAACTTCTGCCAACACACGCAAATTCGCTTCCCAATCTGTTGAAATGTGAGAAATCGGGATCGTTGTTGTTATTTTTTTCAGTTTTTGTGCAACATCTGGCAAGAATTTTGTCGTCGAGAAAATAACGTCTGGTTTTAATTTTAAGATTTCCTCAATATTAGGCTGCGCTTTCTCACCGATAGAGACAGTAGAGCCTGTAATGTCCTTAAACATTTCTGGGAACTTGCCGCCAACCGTAATGCCCCCAAGCGGCTTTACTCCTAACACAAGCGCATCTTCCATGGTTTCCATGCTTCCAGTGATAACGATTTTATCCGTTTTGACTGGAACTGTGTAATCTTTCCCAAGATAATGAATCGTATGCTTTTCGTTTGGATCTGCTTGTGTTTCTTGTTTTTTATTCGAGCGATCCCCCGATTTTTCAGGCGCTGATGATTCTTTCGCGCCGCAAGCGCTTAATACTAAAATAAGTAGAGCTATCAGACCTAGATAAAGATAGTTTCTCTTCATGTCTCTCTTAAGTCCCCCCCCTCATCCTCTTGGTGATAATCATTATCATTTATGATTATAACTTAGATCTTCTACCCTGAACATGGAAAGTATCCGAAATTCATTTTGGACAAATTCCAGAAAAAAACTTTAACGATTCATCAATAATTCGATCATGGGCATATGCCGAGTACTCCACCCATGGATCGGAAGAAAGCACATATACCTGATGGTGGCGAACCGCTTTCAGTTCTTGCCATGGAAGTGAATATTGCAATTGATTCCAAAAAGCTAACGTTTCTTCTTCCTGCCTAATTAATAGCAACAAACGATCCGCATCTATTTGGGCAAGCTGATCGAGCGCAATCGGCTCGTTGTAAGCATCGCTTTTAGGATACGCGGCATTCATTTGCAAATCCTGATAAAACACCTCTAATATACTACGATTGCAATGAGCATATAAATGCTGCTTCGAGATGCGTACGACTAAAAATGTGTCCTCTCCAACTTCCCTCTTTAGCTGTTGTCTAGCAAACTTCACCTTTCGATCATACATTTGAAGCCAGTTCTCTGCTTCCTTCTCTTCTCCTAAAAATTCAGCCGTCAGCATCAGCTGCTCCCGCCAGTTTTTCTCAGTCCACGGAACGTAAAAAATAGGAGCAATCTGTTCAAGCCTCACCTTCTCCATCTTTTCGAGATCGTCTGTGCTAATAATCACATCCGGCCGCTTATGGGACAAAGCCTCAACTTTCGATTCCCAATCTTGATTTTTGCGATAAGCACTGAGAGGGACAGAAATATCGTCACGGTATATTTTATAATAATAAGCCGTCCATTTCGGATGAAGCGGCGCCGCATAAGGAATAATCTTTAATGCAAGCAATTGGCCGGTAATCGGAGACGTATAAGCAGCAATTTTTCGCCGACGGCTTTTCATATAAGCAGTCGGCGTAACCCCTACCTTCTTTTTAAATTTACGGCTAAAGTAAAATTCATCATGATAACCAACCTGATGGGCGATATCACGCAGTTTAGCGTCAGATTGAGCCATCAGACGCTTCGCCTTATTCAGCCGAAGCTCTGTTAAATAATCCATTGCGCTCATTCCATACGTTTTTTTGAACAAATCAACAAAATATTTAGGACTAATATTGGATATCCTTGCTAATTGCTCAATTGTCAAATTCTCATAAAAATAACGTTCCATATAGTTCTTAGCGGCCTCTAGCGATGTTCGTGATTCTTTAGGAAAAGGGGATCGATGCTTCATGATATAATAAAGCAACTGTTGGAAAGCAAGCTGGCAGTGAAACCGTTCCAGCTCATCCGCGCTTCGCCAATGATCATAAATTTCATCGCATAACGAGATCAGCCGATCCGCAGGAAATACAGAGATTTCCCCCTGTAACGGAAAAAAGCATTCCCCGTGATCGGATAGGCACTCATATCCTGAACCTTTCCGTTGAAACACGTCAAACTTAAACAAGAACATTTTACTTCTTGCTTCTATTTCAATTCCATATGTATCACCAGGGGAGCACATATAAACAGTATTCTGCCGCAGTCGATACCTGTGACTATTTAACATAAAATGTCCTTGTCCATCTTTAACGATCATCAGTACATGAGAAGTTGTAAGCTGCTGTTCGATCCGCCAATCTCCTTCTTCTTTGATAAACTGCATCTCCCTCATTCTAAAAAACGAGCGATCCCAAGCAAATTCATCACCCTCTTGCTTGATCGTTCCAGACTGGGCCATGATCTCCCTCCTTCTTGATCTATATACATGCAACATGAAGAGTTCACCTCTCTGTTATCCTGCACACGCTAAGCGCTGCACATTTTCTCCAAAAATCCTGTGGCTCAACCTGCAAGCTAAGCCATGGGAGAGGAAGCTTGTTGCAGGAGAAGCCAAATGTTCATTTTTCAATGAGCATGTATATATAACGATTTCATTGACATTTTGACTGTTCTTTCCTGTTTTATTTGATAATGATTATCATTATTATATAAAGTATATCAAATCATTTCTTTTCTCACAATATCGTTTCATACAAGCTCAAATCATTGCAAAAAAAATGAAGCGCAAAAATCTATAGGAGGCTGGTGATTTACTCGCGGATACGGCTTTACAATGCCATTTTTCAACTAAAGAATCTTGTTGCACCAGTCCTCCTTTTCACTCATTCTCCCATTAATTAAGAGGATTAGCGGTATTTCATTATAGTGAAACTGGAAAAAACGAGTGCATAGCACGGATGAACCACATATATACTGTAATACCCTTTTTTGAGAATTAGTCCCCAAGGTTAGGGGGTACCTTTTTTTGTCTTAAGTGGTGTTTTCAGGATAGCCACACAATCAAAAATATGGCTGGTCTCCCCTAGAGAACAGCCATATCCCTCTCTCCCCATTTATTGTTCCATGTTTCTGTCAAGATCTTTCTATCTAAATCCTTCCCTGAGCAACATTCGAGCATCGTATCGCTCTATTCGTTTGCATGTGTCACCCAATAAAGCTAACGAGGCCACATAACTGTCATCCATCTCTAATGGATACATCACTGCATGATGAATACAATCAGGATTATCCTTGAAGTCAAGTAAGCGTGGAATTTGATGAGGTGCAGATACTATCACATGCAATGGGGAAATTTGTAATCCTTTACCCATTGCTTTCAATATCGCTTCTTTCCTTGTCCAATATGTATAAAAAACTTTTCTTTGCTCCTGAGGGAATGCTTGAAACAAATGATATTTTTCTTCCTCTGTCAGCACCTCATTCGCCATTTGCTTGATATCTAAAAGCGAAGAATTATCGAGCCTCTCAACATCAACGCCGACAGGGGTGCCGTCTGTAAAAGCCACAAGAACTTTTTTACCGGAATGAGCAATAGACCATTGGAATGAAAGGCCAAGGAGCTGCGGCCGACCATGAGCCTGACGACAAGCTGGGCAAGTGCGATCAATCGGCACTTCATGTGGATCGACATTGAGCTGTGCCGCTAATACAAAGCGACTTATTACACATCCAATCATAAAACAAGCTCGATCTTGTTCATTCCTGAATAATTGTACTCTTTCCCTTTCCTTCCTGTCCAGCAATTGAATATGCCATGATTGTAAATCGCTGATGTCAGCGAGCCAAACTTGGCACACCTGCTTCGTTAAAGGAGGAATCGAATTCGTCATTTCCCATTCGATCACGGGCCACCATCCTCCCTCTATGTTGTCAACGGTTGTGACCGTTTCAGGGGTCTCAAAAAATATTTTTCTTCGACAAAACTTCTAACATTTTCTTATTTTCATTTTGTTGGATGTTAAAACAAATAAAAGAAGAGTTAAGCAGGTGTTCTCAGAGCCTTGATCCTTTCCTGCTTAACTCTGATTTCAGCTTGTTTTTCTAAGGAAAAGCGACATTAACATTCATAAATAATATAGGAAACGTGCGAGTTTGCATCCATCTTTCCTGCTAAAAATCAGAGATGAGATCGCAAAAAAGGATTTTCATCTAACCCCTATGATAAGGGAATATAAAGAGCTCAGTCTTTCATAGCTATTGTCTCTTCCCTTGGATGATTGACTCACAAATTGTCAAGAAAGTGTGATATTATTTGCTAAGCTTCGGTACCGCTTCTTTCAAGAAATGGATTTTGCTCCACGCTGTTCCACCTTGTGCAAGTGGGTCGACAACGTTTATGAATACGTCCTTATTTTTCACTGCTTTCATACTTTTCCAAATTGGATTCTTTTGTAGCTGCTTCAATGCATTTTCCTTATTCTTGTTTTCGTCTGCGGAGAATTGAATAAAGATATAATCAGGGTTCATAGCACTGAATTTCTCAAGCGACATCACTTCCTGAGATTTTGCCTTTTTAATCTCATTCGGCACCGTTAATCCTAAATCTCGATACAACGTGGGGTTGAAAAAGATATCTTGATTATAAATCATGATGTTCCCATTTCTAATCCTGATGGCGACTACTTTTTTCCCTTTCAGTTTTGCACCTAACTTTTTCTTAGCCATCGCCAATTGATTTTTATAGCTTTTGATAATGCTCTCTGCCTGTTGTTTCTTTCCTGTTAATGTAGCGAGCAAGCGCAAATTGGCTTCCCAATCTGTTGAAATATGAGAAACAGGAATGGTTGGAGCAATTTTTTGCAATTTGTTAATTACATCTGGTGGAAATTTTTTCGATGCCAAAATGACATCTGGTTTTAGCTTAACAATGGTTTCCATGTTAGGCTGAGCTTTTTCACCAATTGGTACTGTAGAACCAGTGATTTTTTTGAACATGCTTGGGAATTTACCGCCAACTGTGATACCTCCAGTTGGCTTCACTCCTAGCACAAGAGCGTCTTCCATCGTCTCCATGCTTCCCGTAATCACAATTCTTTTTGCTGGTAAGGGAACCTTATAGGTCTTCTCAAGATATTTAATTTTAGCCGTCTTGCTAGCCGCCTCCGTTGATGATGACCTTACTCCGCTGATGGCTAAGAGTGCAACAAGTAGAATCATAAAGCCACCGTAAAGCCACTTTCTTCTTACCATGAGTCCTTCCCCCTTAATTAATAATGATTATCATTAATAATTATATACAGGGCTCTTTTCACTCATCCATAGACAGGATCCGGAATTTATTTTGGACAGACTCCATAAAAACATCTTCTCTCCTGTAGATGAGCAAATTTGCTAACATAAATTGACAACTAAACAAAAAAGGAGACATGAACCCGATTCCTTGGTTAGAATAGATGTACCACCAACTACCCACAAGGAGGTTCATGTCTCATGAATAGATTAGCACATCATCAAGGAATCCACAAGTTTTTCATGACGCTGGGATTGGCGCTTTATTTCTCGAAGCCGGTCATCAAGCATCTCGTTCATCTTGTGGATGCCTTGACTACCAAGGGATTTTCGGGAACATTGACCGATGTCCATCACTGGAGTTTTCATCCCAATCATCGAACCACGCTCAGCCATTTTTTCACGAAAAGCCCTTGGGATGAAGAGACGTTGCTTCGCAAACTCCAGCAATGGATCCTTCATCGCATCAAGCGAATCGCCAAACAGGAGAATCAACCCCTTTTTGTTTCGATGGATGATACCATTTGCCAAAAAACAAAGCCTTCGTCACGGGCCGCCCACGCCATTCAAGGGTGTGATTGGCACTACTCGCACAAAGATCATCAATCCGTCTGGGGGCATTCGCTTGTTTGGCTGATGGTGCATACCTTCACGCAAGCGTTTCCGTTCGCG
>NZ_LQYX01000075.1:0-19622 GCF_001587475.1 Geobacillus sp. B4113_201601 | reverse complement strand
TTTTCCGGCAGGCCAAAGACCAGCTGAAGTCAGGTGGGACCGTGTTCGTCACATTCGGGCGGTGAAACGGTATTGGACAGTGGTGCTGTTCGCCTGCGTATACAGCATCGCGGAATCTCAACAAGACCTCTCTTCCGGACTGGAGCTTCTTCGGTCTCGGAAAGGGCACAGCGTCGTCGAGTTCATCTACGACGCCGCAAAACAAGATATTCCCATTGATGTGATCAAAAAACAGCTCCATGTCGCCTAAGGGGTACCCTGTTTGTCTCTTAGGTCATGGAAATTATTGTAATGAAAAATGCTCATCTACAGTTGCAATAAAGAATTTCCGATTTTTCGTTGCGCGTTTCATCTAAGTACAAGTTGATTATGATAGAACGAGTCCAGTAATCAGCGGGATGTAAAACAAAATTTCAACTTATATAGACACAAAAAATCGCCCCAATTTTGTCGGAAGGGTGTGAAATGTGAGGTAAATTTAATTTTGTGCAATCAAAAAAGAGTAACCAGTTTCGCATTTTGTAAGCAACCGGCTACTCCTCATCATCTAGATAATCTCCACTCGATACACATGAATGATTTGATAACCAATTTGCCAATTCTTTCTCACGTACTTCCTTTTTAGCAACCTTGATGCACATTTCAAATAGTTCATCATCCGAAACAATCAACTCATACCCATTTTTCATCAAGAAAGAATATGCTGCCATCACCGCCGTCCGTTTATTTCCATCTAAAAAGTAATGTCCGGTTGCTATGGCAATCATGTAAACAGCAGCCTTTTCAAATAAGGAAGGGTACATTTCTTTTCCAAACAAGTTCACAAATGGCTTCTGACATACATATTCAATCATACCAGGGTCTTTCTCTCCGGGTATTCCGCCGTAGTAATGCAACATCTCATCGTGGATGTAGCGCAACTCTTCAGGATGAAGTTTTTCTACCATCAGTTTTTAGATAGTTTTTCGAGCACTTTATCGTAGCGCTTAATTCCTCTTTTTAAAATGGCACTAATTTTATGTGTATCAACGTTCTTTGTCTTATCATCCAATTCTTTTTGCAACATAACCATTTCTTCTTCCTCCCTCCACTCGCACATGCTATCACCACCCTGAAATAATATACGGTAATAGCATGTCCATGATTACTTTTAATTATAAGTTCAACCACCACGCTTTTCAATCAGCATCTCAGAAATCACAATACTTCGTAAACATCCACTTGGCCATCCCGTGCATCTTTCCATTTGACCATCCAAGATTTTTTTCATAGAACTTTTGACGCTAGCTTGGGATGGCAAAACAGCCATGTGGCTTCCGATATGCCGGCCACATGGAGCCAATGCTGTTTTCCTTGTACGGAGAGGCTCGTTTCATCGGCGTGCAAAATCGGGAAAGCCAACAGCTTCTCTTGAATGAGTTCCCGCAGCGCCTCGAGCCGGGCGGCCGATTCTTGAACGATATTGTAGATGCTTCCCTCACTGATGGGGGCGTCCAACCATTCCTCGAACAACTGAACAAGCCGGGCAGAAAGAAGAAGCTACACCGTATGGAGGTAGGCGACCAGCGCACGGATGCGCTGCCGTATTGGACATGGTGCGTGACGTCCGGTGAAAACTCCACCTGTTCGAGCCGTCCGCAGCAGGGGCATGATTTCACTTCCGCCTCGTGTTGAGCGACCTCGACTTTGATGACAGGGATATCAAACACTTGGTGTTTCACTGTCCGACGGGCAGGGATGGCTTGGAGCGAAGCCCCGTAGCCACGGCAAAAAGGGCAGACATCATTGGTTTGTATTGTGGTCTTTGGCTAGCTGAGCCCGAGGGCCCAACTAGCTCTGCAGGTATGACGGATCTCACCGTTTTACCAATTCCACCGCTGTTCCAAACCCTTGATTGGCTAAAATGGAGGAAATGCCATCACGTTCTGCTTTCGTTTTGTAGGAGATGCGGATGACCGCTTGGTTTGTATCATCTTCGCATGGCGTCGCGACCTCCACGTTAACGCCTTCGCCCACCTTTTCCAAGCGGGCGACAAGATCCCGGTGGTTGGCCAGCGCTTCTTCAACCGCTGACTTGCTCGGCAATTTTCCACAAGAAGGGCGCGCAAACTCTTGTTTGCCCGGGAACGGGATGAACGAAAGGCCGACGCCAGCTCCGGCGATCAAGAATCCCCCGGCTAAAACGGCCACCAACAAGGCCGCCCACCACCATGTTCTTCTTTGTTTTGGCAATTTTATTCTCCCCTTCCCTTTGGAGCATCCGAAAAACGCGCTAGCGAGTGCTGGACATCAGCAGCGCGCATCATCTTGTCATCATGGGTGGCCACGATGACAGTCCTTCCTTGCCGCGCCAGCGATGCAAGCAGTTCAATGACATGTTTGCCGTTGGCGTCATCAAGGGAAGCAGTCGGTTCATCGGCCAAAATGACTTGCGCATCCTTATAGAGTGCGCGCGCAATCGCTAGGCGCCGCTTTTCGCCGCCGCTTAAGCGGGCGGCCAATTCTTGTTCCCTTCCGCCCAATCCTGTTTCCATGAGCACCGCTTTCAACCGCTTCTCATCGCCCACCACCTTGGAACGGAACAGGCTAGATGTCATCGTGACATTGAAAGCGACTGACTCTTCCTCCATAATCCCGTAATCTTGCAGGATAAACGCCGCATAGTTTTTCCAGAAAAGGCGGCGCTGCCGCGCTCCCCAAGTGGTTGTGTCAGCGCCGTTGGCCAGCACCCGCCCGCCGGTCGGCCGCAAAAGTAGTCCAAGCAAATGAAGAAGCGTCGTTTTACCGGCGCCGCTTGGGCCGACAAGCGCAGTCATCGCCCCCGGCACGCAGACTAAACTTTCTCGTTCCATAATCGTCCGCCCATTTAGTACCATTGTTACTTGATCCGCTTCGATCTGCACGCACTACATTCCTCCTTGCTTTTTTCTACAGCTGACGCAGGCTGACTTTCGCAAACACCCAGCTTGCCGCCCCTATATGTACAAGCGGCAGCGCCAACAGCGCCATCGCCCCCGCTAGGGCGACCGCCATCCAGCCATCCGAGCCTTGAAGCGCCATAATCAAGACCGTCAATGCACCTCCAATAAGCCATTCCTTCGCTATTCGCCCTCTTAGGATCATCCACCAAGATGCTCCACCGAGACGGAGCGGAAAATCGCGCTTCGCTTTCAACACCGCAGCAATGAAGGCGCTGATGATGGCGGCAATAGCCAAGGCCAGAATGAGCGCAGAAAGCGATCCGGCTCGCAGCCACGCAAAATAAGCGAAAAGCTGCGCGCGCAAAATTCCTTCTTCGGCCATGTAATTGACGCGGATGTTGTTCTGCAAGCCACGCTCGGACACGAGCTTTTGCGCCGCCTCTAACCCGGTGAAGCTAAGTTCAGACGATGAGGCGACAGAAATCAGGAAGTTGTCATTAAACATCGCGTGCACATTCGGTACAAGAAGGAGAATCACTTCATTGGGCTTCGCGAAATCAAGCTGCCCACCGAACCGGACAAAAGGAAGTGTTTGCGATCCAGCTAAGCGATATATCTTCACTTGGTTCCATATGTTCACCGCTTGTTGCGGATTTCGTACATACAATGAAAATGATGCTTCCAGCACCTTTTTGGCATCTGGTGGGATTTGCTCCGGCGAAAGCGGAACGAAAGACAGCCGTTTTTTCTCTCTCCCTAGCACAAGATCAAGCCACCGCTGATTGACCATGATGATGTAACGATAGGGAGCGATCCGGAATCCATCAACGGAGAAGTACTCTTCCGTCCACGCGAGAGATAGCGCCACCTGATCCGCCGCCTCCGCTTCCCGCACCATGTCGCCGACAAAAGGCTGAAGCTTCTGGAACATTTTCTCGCTTTCCGCTCCCCCCGCTTTTCCCGGACGGGACGGGAACACGAAGACGGCCTGATCGGCCAACGATTTCCACGTGGCCTGTTCCTGTGCCGTTTTTCTTGCTTCCGTATATGCGGCGAAGGCCGGCGCGACTGTGGCGAGAACGAGGGCGAACGTGGCGATTTTCAGAACCGCCGAACTTTTCGCCAAACTTTTGACGGCCGGCTCCCGCATCGCCAACATCGCAGGGCTTGGCCATGAGGCGGCCGAGAGAGCCAAGGTGCAGGTCATAGTCAGGAAGATGACGATCCATTCGGCCAAAAGCAACACCTTGGCATAATAAGGCACAAAGCCCCAACCATAAGCGAAACCCACGTAAGCGAAGGCCAACACATCCAACAGCGCGGCAGCGGAAACCATCGCCATGAGAAAACGGATGAAGTCCTCGCATTGAATGCGCCACGCCGCCACACCGGCCAACACGCGCAGCGCTCGCCCCCTTGCCTTGACCGCCAGCCAATACAAGGCCAGTGACACCATCAGTGCGGAAACGGCGAGCAGCGTCACGCCGAAATCGCTCTGCAGAGTGAGAAACTGAAAAATGGTGATGAGCGTTTCTTCGTTCCATTGCTGATCAACCCGGCGTGACGTCAGCCAATCTTTAAACTCGGCAATGCGATCCGTTTTTCCAGTCACCAAATAGTCGCCATTGGCGAACGAATGAACTAGCGCCCCGTTGTCGCGAATTTCAGCGTCAGGTTGATTGCCGAAACGCTGGATTTGCTTCGGAAAAGAGCCGTGCGCTCCCACTTTAACAAAAACTTGGCCTGACTGATCCCCTCGCAAATCCGGGGCCACCTTCATCAGCCCCAGCCCTAATCGGTCGCTGATGGATCCAAGCTGTCGAAAGGCCTCCTCATCGGACAGGCCGGATTGGCTGAAATCCAATGTCACCTTGGCTTTCACTCCCAACTGTTCCGGAAAAAAGCGGTCGTGTATATCAGAAATGATGACCGCCACTAGGGCTAAAAGGGCAAACTGCACGGCTGAAACAGCGACAACAATTCTCTTATGCACGGACCTCATTCCTTCCTTGATCAATCATCCGCAACGAAAAGTGATACCCCGTCCCATCGGGAAGGGGTGGAAAGGTTTAAACAGATTGGCTATTTGCATATTCTATAGTAATAGGCATCATCAGACCATGGAAAATTGAGGGCTCCCTTTTCCGCAGCAGATGTTTTTCCCGGTGGAGTATCGACACTGCGCAGTTGTTCGCCGTTGTATACAACTGTTGAACCGTGGCATGAATCTGGATGATAGTAGGAGGAGCGAACCATGGCATTCCAGAAACCGTATGTCCATTTCCCACCCTCAGTTGGATATTGAGTGGTTGGTCCCGGATGCAACCATGCTGCTGCTTGATTTGGATTTACTAGGCGAAAAGCAGTGATTGCAAGCACCAGTACGCCAGCCAACGTCATCACTTTCCGCAACAGTCTATGCATTGTTTTAGACTGGACGTGAATCCAAGACATGAGAAATGTCCGTCCTTAAAGACGAATTTTCATTTAACCGGCCGGTTTCACCTTCATTATACCAAAATCATTTACAAAAAACATCCGTATTTTCCGCAAATTTTATTGCGGAAAATACCTATTTTTTCAAAACGAGTTTACCTGAATCCGTGACAGCAGCTCATCAAAAGAACCGTAAAACCTAATCATATCAAGGGGTTAGCCCAGTTTCGGATGTTCACTTATTGAGTGAAAAGCCAAAAGTGTGATATTTGTTGATTTATCAAGCTTTCTCAGCAGTTTGAACGCGTTTTTAACTTGATGGAGATTCGCCTCATACAGTCGATCCCAATGACGCGCGATGGCATCGTCGTTGAACCAAGACGGCTCCAGCCCCAGCCGAATTCGCTTCGGCCAATCGATGTCATGCGCCCATTGTTCCAAATGAACGAGCGCTTGCCGGGGCCGCTAATGATTAGTTTGACGATATCGCTGGCTCGAGGTTGGCATTGCGGATTCACGGGAACGAGATGATCCGTCAACTGAGGAAGGTTAAGATCTTTGAACAGAGTGCTTATTCTATTCAAATTAAGAACTTTCATAAATGGCCCGAATTCGAACGTCCATGACGGGCAAACTCCTTTGCGTTCCTTGTGTTTCAAGGTTTGATTCGACAGGAAGAAAAAAAATCCTCCCGATTTTCGTCGGAAGGGTGGGAAATGTGAGATCGATCTTATCGGTTTGCTTTTAAATAATATTGCACGAGTTGTTCCTCTTTTTCCCCTACAATGACAGTCGGAACAGGACAAGGCTTTTTGTTTTCGTCAATCGCCACCATCGTGAGAAAACAAGTGGTTGTTAAATGATGTTCGCCAGTAAATAAATCTTCGGTTTCAACTTTTACAAATACTTTCATAGACGTACGACCGGTGGAATACACGAATGCTTCCAGCTTTAAGATGTCGCCAATTTTGGCAGAAGAAATAAAGTCAATCTTGTCAATGGAGGCGGTGACCACTGCTCTTCGGGCATGACGCATAGCGCAAATTGCCGCAATTTCGTCAATGTACGCCAGCACCGTTCCACCAAAAATGGTACCAAGATGATTCGTATCGGACGGGAGCACCAATCTGGTCTGAATCGTTTTCGACTGTTCAGCGCTTGCTATCATCCTGATCCCCTCCTTGAAGAGAGACGAAAAGACGGTTACGCATCTCCTTTGCCGCGGCAACCATCGCTTGCAAGCTGGCGATCGCTTCTTTCTCCGTACGGGTTTTTAATCCGCAATCAGGATTCACCCAAAATTGGTCAGGCCGCAGGACACGCAACGCTCTCTCAAGCTGAATGAGAATCTCATCTCTGCTCGGGATGCGAGGGCTATGAATGTCATACACCCCCAGTCCGATTTGCTTGCGATACGTATGGATTTCAAATAAAGATAACAGCTCTCCTCCGCTCCGCGCGGCTTCAATCGAAATGACATCGGGATCTAGATCATCAATGATGTCGATCATTTCCGAAAAATCTGAGTAGCACATGTGTGTATGAATTTGCGTTTCTAAACGAACAGCCGATGTCGCTAAACGAAAGGCATATACCGCTTCCTGCCAATAAGCCGGCTGTTTTTGTCTTTTGAGCGGCAACCCTTCTCTTAGTGCAGGTTCATCAACTTGAATGATGCGGATTCCCGCCTGTTCAAGCGCCAACACTTCTTGACGGACTGCCAAAGCGAGTTGATTCAGCACCGCGGAGCGAGGCAGATCCCGACGAACAAATGACCAATTGTACAAAGTGACAGGACCCGTCAACATCCCTTTCACCGGTTTTTCTGTTAGCGATTGAGCGTAAACACTCTCTTCAACAGTTATAGGACAAAGATGGACAACATCGCCAAATATGATTGGGGGACGGACGCAACGCGATCCGTATGACTGCACCCATCCGTTTGTCGTGCAGGCGATACCTCCTAATTTTTCACCAAAGAACTCTACCATATCTGTTCGTTCAAATTCACCATGAACAAGAACGTCAAGTTCGAGTTTTTCTTGAATTTCTATCCACTTTGCGATTTGTTTACGGATAAAGGTTTGATATTGCTTTTCGTCCCATTCTTGTTTTTTCCGCTTCAGCCGCGCTTGCCGCACTTCGCGGGTCTGTGGAAAACTCCCGATCGTCGTAGTAGGCAAAAGCGGCAATTTTAGATGTTGTTGCTGTGCTTGCCTTCGCTTTGCATAGGGAGGACGTTCCGTTTGTTCAATGGGTTGTATCGTTTTTTTTATAGGCTGGCCTCGAAGTAGGCCAAGAGCTTCCCCGGTTTGTTCATCATAGTGGCGCAAATCGGATAAAGAACGTTTCCCTTGGGCGTATTCAGCAAGCAGGCGCACTTCATCAAGCTTTTCATCCGCAAATGCCAATGAATCGACCAATCCTTTTGCTAAACGGCGTTCATGTTTGACTGTAATCGGTACATAAAGCAGGCTAGACGACGGTTGAATAATCAAGTGTTCCGTATACTTCGACAGCTCTTCGAGTAGCGCTGCTTTTTGGACGAGTGTACTCTTCCAAACATTGCGACCGTCGATCATACCCGCAGCTAGCCATTTCCCTTTTGGAAACCCATATTTCTTCATGTTGTACAAATTTTCACCGTCATCATGAACGAAATCAAGACCGAACCCGGCGACAGGTAGAGAGACGATTTCTGGATAATTAGAAAGGCTCTCGAAATACGTTTGTAAAATCAGCTGGACACCAGGTACTTTTTGATAGAATGAATGATAAACGTATTCAACAGCGGCCACGATGTCTTCATCAATCTCTTGCACAAGAATAGGCTCATCAACTTGTACCCAGCGCACCCCTGCTCTATACAACTCATCAAGCAATTCGATATATACGGGGACGAGGAGCTGTAGGTGCTTATGCCAATGTACTCCTGTGCTTAACTTAGCCAAAATTAAAAACGTGACAGGTCCAAGCAAAACAGGTTTTGTTTCAATTGAAAGATTATCTTTGATAAATTGGTAATCACGTAAAAGAAAATTTTCCATAAGCCTTGGTTGTAGGCCATCAAGCTCTGGAACAATGTAGTGATAGTTGGTATTAAACCATTTTGTCATGGCCATAGCCGGCTGGCTGCTTGTTCCCCTCGCCATGGCAAAATAAGTATCCCATCGGCGCTCACTTTCTTGGCCAAATCGTTTTGGAATATACCCAAACATAAAAGCGGTATCCAGCACATGATCGTATAATGAAAAGTCCCCGATTGGTATCAGTTCGATTCCTTTTGCCATTTGTTTTTTGATGGATGATAGTTGAATGGTCTTCATCGTTTCCATTAGATTGGCTTCTTCCAATTGCCCATTCCAAAATGACTCCAATGCTTTTTTCCATTCTCGTTGTTCACCGATTCGAGGATAACCTAAATTAGAACTATGAATTGCCAATCGTAGCACCTCCATGTCATTTTCCTCAATACAAGTAAAATGCCCACCTTCTAGACAGACAGAAGGAGGGCATAACTAGCTTGTATTGAGGTACTTGAAGTGCCTCTTGTTCATTTTCCCCCACTCCTCCCTATGACGCGTAGGTCGAAAGTGTATACAACAGGCAGGTCTCCTGACTTAGCTTCATCGCGGTGGATCCCCTTCCCATTCCAAACAAGGAACAGTGGGTTATTGATCCTCGCTCTGCATCACAGTGGCGCGACCGTGTTGGATTTTCACCAAACTTCCCTTTTAAAGTTCACGCAGATTGGTGAACTACCTGTTGCTAGGTCTTATCAGATATGCTGTTTTTAGCGACATCCTCCCACCACCTGCACTGACGCTTAGAGGTGGGGCTTCTCAAGTCATCATGATTAGTAATATTATCATAGTTTTTAAAATTCAGTATACTACAATTACTCAGATTTGGCAAGGGAAATACACCATCTATTCTAGCCCGAGTCGAACTTTAGTAGCATCCTCTTACTTTTTTGGTGAAGAGCCCAAAAGTTTACAGCAAGCACAAAATCGGAACATGGGGAATTGTCTAGGAAGCTAAGGTGCGTAGCGAATACCTCTTTACATCAAACCATATGTAAAAATGAGACATGAACCGGACTCCTTGGTTGAAATAGCTGTGCTCAAAACTCATTCACCCAAGTAGGTTCATGTCTCCCCAAAAGTTCTTCGCTACAACAGCTTGGCATCATGTTTCTTTCTAGCCGGAAACAAAATCTGCGAAGCTTTTTGTATGGTAAAAGCGGCCAAATGGTCAACCGTAGCCTATTTACAAAAAAGGCCTGTTAGACTCATCCAACAGGCCTTTTCGTTTTCAGCTTTTTGGTTCGGCATCTGACCTTTTGTTACAACAGCCTTTTCCCACCGAACCGCTCACTCCACCGTCACGCTTTTCGCTAGGTTACGCGGTTTGTCGACGTCGCAGCCGCGATGCAGGGCGGCATAGTACGCGATCAGCTGCAGCGGCACGACGGAAACAAGCGGCGTAAGGTCCGGATGGACGGCCGGGATGACGAAGCGGTCGCCGTCGCCTTCCACGCCGCGCATCGAGATGACGCACGGGTTCGCGCCGCGGGCGACGACTTCTTTTACGTTGCCGCGAATGCTTAAGTTGACGTGCTCTTGGGTGGCGAGGGCAATCACCGGCGTACCGTCCTCAATCAAGGCGATCGTGCCGTGTTTCAGCTCGCCGCCGGCGAACCCTTCCGCTTGGATATAGGAGATTTCTTTCAGCTTGAGCGCGCCTTCCAAGCAGACGTAGTAGTCAACGGCGCGGCCGATAAAGAAGCAGTTGCGCGTCAGCGTCAAGTAGTCGCGTGCGATGTTCTCCATTTCTTCTTTCGCGTCACACAGCATTTCCATCACATTGGCGACGATGGCGAGCTCTTTCGTCAGGTCAAAATTCAATTCGCGACCTTTCGCTTTCGCCGCAGTCGCCGCTAAAATCGCCAGCACCGCGATTTGCGCCGTGTAGGCTTTCGTCGAAGCGACGGCAATTTCCGGGCCGGCGTGCAACAAGAGCGTATAGTCCGCTTCCCGCGACAGCGTCGAGCCTGGGACGTTGGTGATTGTAATGGCTTTATGGCCAAGTTTGTTCGTTTGCACGAGCACGGCGCGGCTGTCGGCCGTTTCGCCGCTTTGCGAAATAAAGAGGAAGAGCGGCTTTTCCGACAACAGCGGCATGTTGTACGAAAATTCGCTGGCAATATGCACTTCGACTGGGATTTTCGCCCACGACTCGATCAATTGCTTGCCGACAAGACCTGCGTGGTAGCTCGTTCCGCACGCGACAATGTACAGGCGGTCGGCGTTCAGCACTTCGTTGATGATCGCTTGGTCAATCGTCAATCCGCCGTGTTCGTCTTGGTATTTTTGAATGATGCGGCGGATGACAAACGGCTGCTCATCAATTTCTTTCAGCATGTAATGCGGATACGTCCCTTTTTCAATGTCGCTCGCATCGAGCTCAGCCGTAAATGGCTTCCGTTCGACTGTTTCACCGTTTAGCGTTTGAATCGTGACGTTCTCGCTCGTGACGATGACTAGTTCCCCATCCATCAGTTCGACGAATTGATTCGTCACTTGGAGCATCGCCATGGCATCGCTTGCCACGACGTTGAAGCCGTCACCGAGACCGGCAAGAAGCGGGCTTTTGTTTTTCGCTGCGTACAACGTTTCCTCGTTTTCCGCGTCAATCATGGCGATGGCGTACGACCCTTTTAACAGCGAGAGCGTTTGGCGGAACGCTTCTTCCGTTGTCAACCCGTCACGGACGAATTGTTCCACGAGCTGGACGATCACTTCCGTATCCGTATCGCTTCGGAACTCGACATCAGTCAAGTAGTCGCGCTTCAGCATCTCGTAGTTTTCGATGACGCCGTTATGCACGAGCGTAAAACGGCCGGACGCGCTTTGGTGCGGGTGGGCGTTCACCCGGCTTGGCGCCCCGTGCGTCGCCCAACGGGTATGGCCGATGCCGATCGTCGCGTTGACGTTCGGGTCGACGATGCGGCGCAAATCGGCAATCCGTCCTTTTTCTTTAAACACATGAACCCCGTTCTCATTTAATACGGCGATCCCCGCCGAATCGTAGCCGCGGTACTCGAGTTTTTCCAATCCGCGCAACAAAATCTCTTTCACATCTTGGTAACCGATATAACCAACAATGCCGCACATGGCCACATTTCCTCCTTTACCATCGGAGGCTGCCGCTAACGAGATCCTTCCATGTTCAGTTGTCAAAGAACAACGGGGCCTCGCCGTCACTGCGGCAGACTCCCTTTTCTAGTTGTGCGATGACATCCTCCCCTTTGTGCAAAGGGTCACCCCTTTGTTTTAAGAGAGGACTTGCGGCTGTCATCGCTCCAGCCGGGAGGCATCCGCCGAAACCCTCGATAAACCTCCTCCTCGTCAACTAAGCGCGCTTCCGTTCCCGCGCTTAGTCCAGGCGCTTTGTCGTCAAAACGAAGCAACAACCAACGATATTTTCGGCTTTTTTGTCCTATAAACCCGCTGCGACAAGCCGTCGTTTCACGATCTCCGCTCCGCTATCGCCTCCTTTCAGGTAAAAGGCAACAACGTTAATATTACAGGACATTCCCAACGGCGTCAACTAGTATCTATCCTGAAAGGTTGGTGAAAAACATCGGTTTTCTTTAGTTTGGAGAAAAAGTAAACATTTTTTAAATTATTTTCTATTTAAAAAACGATGCTGGGAAGCAGGTGCGCGAGTAAATCACCGGCCTTCTGAAAATACCCGAATTCCAAAATGCGTAAAGTTCCAGCATTCAACATAAGGACATTTTCATCCTTCCGATGGTGACGAAAATGTTTCGTCATGGAAGTCTATAAAATAACCTATGCATAAACGAAAGCGAACGTTCCGTTTATGCATAGGATGGTTCAAACAATCAGTTATTCGGCCCCCATTTCACGGCGGACGACATCGGCGATCCGCTCCACATAGGCGCGGCACGCCTCTTCGGTTGGAGCCTCAGCCATAATGCGCACGAGGGGTTCCGTCCCGGACGGACGAACGAGGACGCGGCCATTGCCGTTCATCTCTGCCTCCACTTCCTGAATCACTTTTTGCACTTGTTCGTTTTCCATTGCCTTTTCTTTATCCTTTACCCGTACGTTCACAAGCAGCTGCGGGTATTTTTTCATTTCCGCGGCCAATTCAGAAAGCGGCTTGCCTTTGACTTTCATGATGTTGACAAGCTGGAGCGCCGTCAACATGCCATCTCCCGTCGTGTTGTAGTCGAGGAAAATGATATGACCGGACTGCTCGCCGCCGAGATTATATCCATTTTTGCGCATGGCTTCGACGACATAGCGGTCGCCGACCGCCGTTTGCACGCTTTGGATGCCCTGCGCCTCGAGCGCTTTGTAAAATCCAAGATTGCTCATGACCGTTGAGACGACGGTTTGTTGCTTGAGACGACCGGTTTCTTTTAAATATTTGGCGCAAATGTACATGATGTGGTCGCCATCCACAATGTTGCCATGCTCGTCCACGGCGATCAGGCGGTCGCCGTCGCCGTCAAACGCAAGGCCGACATCAGCCCCTTTTTCTTTCACAAACGCCGCCAGCGCCTGCGGATGGGTGGAACCGACTCCTTCGTTAATGTTGAGGCCGTTGGGCGAAGCGCCCATCGTGATGACATCGGCGTCCAAATCGGCAAACAAGTAAGTGGCCAGCGATGACGTCGCCCCGTGCGCGCAGTCGAGAGCTATTTTCATCCCGGAAAAGTCTTCTTCGTCAATCGTCTGTTTGAGATATTGCAAATATTTTTGCCCGCCTTCAAAGTAATCATTCACTTGGCCTAACGCCGCGCCAATCGGCCGCGGCAACATATCTTCCGGGCTGTCGATCAGCGCTTCAATCTCCGCCTCCTGCTCGTCCGACAGTTTAAACCCATCCGGCCCGAAAAATTTAATGCCGTTGTCTTGGACGGGGTTGTGGGAAGCAGAAATCATGATGCCGGCTTGCGCGCCGAGCGCTTTCGTCAAATAGGCGACGCCTGGCGTAGAGATCACGCCAAGCCGCATCACTTCCGCTCCGATCGAGAGCAGCCCGGCGACGAGCGCGCCTTCCAGCATATGCCCGGAAATGCGCGTGTCACGCCCAATCAACACTTTCGGACGCTCTGCACTTTTCGTCAGCACGTATCCGCCGCAACGGCCAATCCGAAACGCCAGCTCCGGCGTCAACTCACGATTTGCGACTCCACGTACACCATCAGTGCCAAAATATTTGCCCATTCGTTCACTCTCTCCTTACTATACAATTTATTGGACAGCTGCCTTTTCGCTAATGTCGATCATCGCTGTTTCCGTCGATGGCTGCCATTGGATTTGCTTCGGATTGTCCCAGCGAATGGGAACTTGATGCTGACCGGTGCCGAGCCCACTGGCATCCACATACAGTCGGACATCGTCTTTCGTCAACCCTCGGACGATATCGGGTGGCCCCATCAGCCGCACGGTCAGCTTGCCTCCAACCGGTTGGACAAACGTCGCTTCATAGGAGTCCGGCAAGCCGACGACCTCAATGGGGACGTCCTTCCATGTTTGTGTGACATCTTTCTCTACGTCGATGCGCACCTTGATTTTATTTGGCTTGACGCTTTTGACCCCATCGGGGACTGGAACGTCCACTTCCACTGTCTTATCATCTGTCACATCATCCAAATCGACGGTCAATCCTTCCAACCGATCGATCCGATTTAGCACGTCTTTCGGACCGTAAACGGTCACTCGGCTCGGCTCCGGCGTGATGCCGACGAGATGAACGCCATCCGGAAGCTCACCTGTCGTTTGCACATCAACCGGCACCGCTTTGCTTGGGCTCTCCACCGGCACAGTAACTTGAACAGATGATGGCTTCGGTTCCAGATCCAATTCATTTCCGCTCCGATCGTACACGCGAACGCGGGCTTCCCGCGTCACCGTTTCCGTCGCTCCCTCCAAGTCAACAATGGCTTTCACAAACGAGATGCTGTCAATCAACTCTTTCGCTCCGGTAATGGTCACCACGTTCGGTTCAACGGTCGGTTCCCCGACGGAGTAGCCATCCGGCATTTTGTTTCGATTAAAAAATTCAACGCCAATGGAAAACTGTTTGGACACTTTTTCGCGAATCGTTACTTTTACTGAAGCCGGTTGTATATTCACCTTCAGTTTTTCAGAAACATCTTTGTATTTGATCGGAACCGTGTAGGTGCCTAAGGGCAAGTTCGTCAAATCGACATACACTTCGAAATTTCGTTGCAGAGCTGTCGGTTTGACAATGCTAGCCGGACCTTGAAGCGTAACATTGACATACTTCGGCACGCCGGAAACGATCAAGTTTTCTTCGTCATAGTAAGCAACAACCGGAACATCTGTCAACGTTTCCGTATCTTCTTGCCCAAACGTGTTGCGTGTTTCGCCAGTTTTCGCCCCAACATTGGCCGACATATACAACATGATCGCTAGCAATAAGGAAACAAGGCGAATAAACCACGGATGATCCATTAAGTTATCCATGTTTCTTTCCCCTCCATTGCCAACGGGAAGAAGCGGGCGCCTTCGCCACCGGGACGAGCTCGCCTGTCAGCAGCTCCCGAAACTCATCCATCGTTAAATCGCGATATAGTTCGCCGTTTTTGGTCAACGATACCGCCCCCGTCTCTTCTGAGACAACGACCGTGACGCTGTCCGTCACTTCGCTGATGCCGAGCGCCGCCCGATGGCGTGTTCCGAGCTCTTTAGAAATAAACGGGCTTTCCGATAGCGGCAAATAACAGGCCGCGGCCGCAATCTGGTTTTTCTGAATGATCACCGCCCCGTCATGCAGCGGCGTGTTCGGAATGAAAATATTGATAAGCAGCTCCGAAGACACGTGCGCGTTTAGGGCTATGCCCGTTTCCACATAATCGCTCATTCCGGTTTCCCTCTCGATCGAAATGAGCGCGCCAATGCGCCGTTTTGCCATATACTCCGTTGCCTTTACGATGGCTTCCACCATTCGAAGCCGTTCTTCATCCTCATTGACGGTATTGCGCGTAAACAGCCGCCCGCGGCCAAGCTGCTCCAACGCGCGCCGCAATTCCGGCTGAAAAATGATGATGATGGCAAGGAACCCCCAAATGATCGCTTGGTCCATCAGCCATTGCAGCGTGGTCAACCCGAGATAATTGCTCACAAAGCGAACCAAAATAATCAAAAAAATGCCTTTTAACAGCTGAATGGCCTTTGTCCCGCGAATCATCATCAGCAGTTTGTAAATAACGTACCATACAACGAGAATATCGACCACTTTCAGCAAATAGGACACGATGGGGAGCTCTTGGAAGGACATCTTCACACTTCCTTTATCTCTAATTCCGCTCCGCTCACGGCCATGGAAAAAGCCATCGGACGATGGCTGCCATCATTCGAGCGATTGGAGCGCGTGATTGACTTTCTCTTTAATATTATACCAAATCCATTCAAACACTTGATTAATTTCCTCGATTTCCCCGGTCACTTGCCCCGCTGACGCCATATATTTTTTTCCGTGAATCACGGTGACGTTCCCATCGACCGTTCCTTCAATGCGAATTGAACCGTTGCGGACGACAATGTCCCCTTTCACCGTTTCCCCTTTTGGCACAATGACCGTATGATCGCGAATGATAACGTGTTCATTCGCCGAAACGGAAAACGCTCCGTTCTCTCCCCACGAAGAGGCAAAGCTGCCAACCGTAAGCAGCACAAACAGCGAAGCGGCGGTCAGCAACGGATGCCCATGCATCCAGCGGCGCAGCCGGGCGCTTTTTTTCTCTTTCGGCATCATTTTCATTACCTTCGTCGTAAAAGCCGGGGGCGCTGTTAGATGAGCGGCATATTGCAAAAAAGCAACAGTTTTTTTCAACTCATGAAAATGGGCAGCGCAGGCAGCGCATGAGCGCAGATGTGCCTTCAGGCGCTGCTCTTCCTCCGGACGAAGATCGCCGTCTAGATAGTGATGCATAAGCGATATCATTTCGTTTGGACATTTCATTCTTTCCCACCCTCTTATAAATGGCCCAATTGTTTGCGCAATGCTTCACGGCCGCGATGGAGCCGCGTTTTCACCGTGCCGACCGGCAGCCCTAAAATATCGCTGATCTCTTGCAGCGACAAATCTTCGATATACTTTAACACGATTACGCTGCGATATTTTTCCGGCAACCGCTCAATGGCCCGCTGAACCGTTTCTTGCAGTTCCAGACTTTCCACCGCTTCTTCAGGAGAGGCTTCACGGGAAGGAAGCTGCGCTTGCATCGTCAGTCCATCCGTTCCATTCACTTCTTCATCCAAGTAAACATCCGGTTTCCGCTTTCGCAACCGATCAATCGTCAAGTTGGTCGCAATGCGATACAGCCACGTCGAGAATTTCATATCGGGGTTATAGGTGTTAATATGAACATAGGCGCGAATGAATGCCTCCTGGGCCGCATCCTCCGCCTCGTGTTGATTGCCAAGCATTCGATAACAAAGGCGGTAAATTTTATCTTTATACAAATCAACAAGGTCGGCGTAGGCATTTTGGTCGCCTTTTTGAACCGCCCTAATCCTTTTTTTAATAAACAAATCCATAAAATCCAATACCCCCGCCTCACAGCTCACCGTATACTACGGCGCTCCACTGCAAAAAGTTTCAGGCAACACGTTTATTGTACCATAGAACGAAAAAAGAGGGGCAGCCAAATCAAAGCCACCCCTCAAACCAACGAACGCCAACCGAAAAAGGACATTACTGCATCAACCATATGGCGGCCCACTTGCGCGCGCCGCGGCCGCATCACCATCCGCTATCGGCAGGGAGGAGATGGCCACATCCGCGTTCCGGCAACCGGTTGACGTTGGTGCTCAATCAAATCAACTTTTCCCCAAACAGCGAACCCATTAAAGCGACGGCTACGGAAGCGGTTTTATTCCGTTCGTCCAAAATCGGGTTCACTTCTACAAATTCAGCAGACGTAATTAGTTGAGCCTCCGCTAACATCTCCATCGCCAAATGGCTCTCTCGGTACGTCAATCCCCCGATGACCGGTGTCCCTACTCCGGGTGCGTCGCTCGGATCAAGCCCATCTAAGTCAAGCGATAAATGAACCCCATCGGTCCGCTCTTTTAAATAGGCGATGGTTTCCTCCATCACCTTTGTCATGCCAAGCCGATCAACTTCATGCATCGTATAAATTTTGATTCCTTGCTCCCGAATAAACTTCTTCTCCCCCTCATCTAGAGAGCGCACACCGATCAACACAACATGCTCCGGTCTGACTTTCGGAGTATATCCCCCGATTTGTGTTAACGAAGGATGCCCAAATCCAAGGCTCGCCGCCAACGGCATGCCGTGAATATTTCCAGACGGCGATGTCTCTTCTGTGTTGACGTCGCCGTGCGCATCATACCAAATGACGCCAAGGCGTTCATAATGTTTCGCCACCCCGGCCAGCGTGCCGATGGCAATGCTGTGATCGCCACCCAGCACCAACGGGAAGCGCCCGCGTTGAACGACTTGATCAACCGCCGCAGCGAGCTTTTCGTTCGCCTCCGCAACCGCTTTCAAATTGCGCAAGCGTGGATGCCCCTGTTCATGAATCCGATCCGCTTTTCCAATCGGAATGTCTCCTAAATCTTCGATGTCATCGTGAAGGCGTTCAAGACGCTCGACGACACCAGCATAACGCATCGCGCTCGGTCCCATATCGACACCGCGGCGCGTTTGTCCTAAATCCATCGGAACACCGATAATCGAGATTGGTTTCATGCTGTCTCCTCTCCTTTCCGTTTCCCATTGCCCTTTTATTGTAGAGGAAAGAAGGGAGATGACTCAACTTGACAACCTTTCGAATATTTATACCGATTTGCCGCCTAGCGTGCCTAAACCCGCCATCTTTTCGTGCCCAAAGCGCGGCCTCATCTCCATGCTGTTGAACCTTTTCAGCGCGTTCATCGATGGTTTCTTCGACAAAAAAGCGGGCTCGCTCTTTAGTGAAACAAAGAAAAAGCAACCCGTTGTCTAAAAAAGGGTTGCTTTTGATGGAGCCTATCGGGATCGAACCGATGACCTCCTGCGTGCAAAGCAGGCGCTCTCCCAGCTGAGCTAAGGCCCCGCCCAAGCGGAAGACGGGACTCGAACCCGCGACCCCCACCTTGGCAAGGTGGTGTTCTACCACTGAACTACTTCCGCACATGGTGAGCCATGGAGGACTCGAACCTCCGACCCTCTGATTAAAAGTCAGATGCTCTACCTACTGAGCTAATGGCTCATGGTGATCATAACACTCTAAGTACTGATGAGCTCTACCTGCCTCTTCCTCTACGAGCTGTTTCAAGGAAGCTTGGTGCGTCGAGGCAACTCGCAGTCAACTCGAAGATGCATCGCTCGTTACTGAGCTAATGGCTCATGGTTTGGTATACACTCAGATCTTTGACGATGTCCCTTCCTCTACCAGCTGACTCGAAGATGCCGAGTGCATTGGGACAGCTCGAAGTAAGTTTCATGTTTTATGTACAAAAAAATATGGCTGGGCTAGCTGGATTCGAACCAGCGCATCACGGAGTCAAAGTCCGTTGCCTTACCGCTTGGCTATAGCCCAACGCTATAAAGTGAAAACGCCTTATCCGTTTATTATTATGGCCTGTTCCGTGCTAATTATACCTTCTCAATCAACCGTCTTTGGGGACGGTTGATTGAGGAATGAAAGTGACCCGTACGGGATTCGAACCCGTGTTACCGCCGTGAAAGGGCGGTGTCTTAACCACTTGACCAACGGGCCTAGAAATAAATGGAGCTTCCAACCGGGCTCGAACCGGTGACCTCTTCCTTACCATGGAAGTGCTCTACCTACTGAGCTATGGAAGCATAAAATGGCTCCGCAAGTAGGATTCGAACCTACGACCTACCGGTTAACAGCCGGTTGCTCTACCGCTGAGCTATTGCGGAACGACAAATGATGCGGCTATTGTTTTCGACAGTAATTATTATATCCATCCTGTTCTGGTTGTCAACCAGGAAGTTCATTCCTTCAAAACTAGATAACCGTCGGAAGAAGCCGCGTATCACACTGTCTAGCTTCAGCCGCCATCGGTTCGCGACGCTTCGGTCCTGCTTTGGCGGCATAACCTCCTCGCAGGCCCTCCAGCGCGTTTCGCCGATAAGCGGGCGGCCTCCGCTTTTCGTCCTGTCTAGCTCCGGCTCGCCGCCGCTCGGGGTCAAATCACCTTCTCCCTCGGGGTGCAAGCACCC
>NZ_LQYX01000018.1:0-36272 GCF_001587475.1 Geobacillus sp. B4113_201601 | reverse complement strand
TTTTGTCGAAAAATATTTTTTGGACACCCCTGAGGGGCCGAAAAGCCTTGATAAATCAACATTTCTAGAGGGAGGTGACAAAATGGATAAGCAACAGAAAGAACTTATGTTGCAGTATCTCAAACGTCACTTCACAGATGAACAAATTGAAGATTTACTACTGAAATACAAAGGTAAATACACCGGTAAAAACGGTTTACGTAAAAAATTAGCCCAACTTGATAAAGAGTATTTCGGTAAAGCCTATTTCCCTAAATATTTCGGTCGTGAATCACCTGCTTTTCACACTGAAATTGAAGAACATTTACAAAAAATGCTCGATGGAGAAATAAAAAATCTTTGCGTGGTTGCTCCACGTGGTCATGCAAAGTCTACACTCGGAAGCTTTAAAATCCCATTATATTGCTTGCTGTTTCGTTTAAAGCCATTCATTCTTCTCATCAGTGCTAACGAAGCAATGGCAAAAGAGTTTTTGAAATCCATTCGCATTGAACTTGAAACAAATGAAGCCATTCTTGAAGATTTTGGCGATTTAAAAGGTGACACATGGAATACGGAATGTCTCATTTTAACCAATGATACCTGTATTATGGCTAAGGGTGCTGATTCCAGCTTACGTGGTATTAAGTATAAAAATTTACGTCCGACATTAATTATTTCGGATGATATTATGAAGGATTCAAATGTTGCATCTGAATCCAAACTTGACCAACTCAAGAAATGGTACTGGGAATCCCTTGTAAACACAGGCGATACATATACATCATTCCTGTTCATCGGTACTCGAATGACAGAGGATGATCTTTTAGCCGATATCATGAACAATCCTACATATACAACGTTATTTTACCAAGCCGTCATTTCATGGTCAGAACGTGAAGACTTATGGAATGAATGGGAAGAAATCGTTACAGACCTATCGAATCCATTCAGATTGTCGGCTGCTGAAACATTCTTCGAGAAACATAAAGATGAGATGCTTAAAGGAACAGCGGTGCTCTGGGAAGCAAAAAATGATTATTACGATCTCATGCTCAAACGAATTGAAATCGGTGATGACGCCTTTTCAAAAGAGCTTCAAAATGAGCCGAAATCGTCTAAAGACAGAGTGTTTCAAGAGCTTGCTTATTATCATGAATTAGACATGTCAAAGCTTCAAGAAATCGTAATGACAATTGACCCATCACTTGCTAAATCAAACCGTTCCGACTTTTCCGCAATCACTGTGCTTGGAAAAGACGAGGACGGTTATTTTTATGTCCTTGATGGTGATTGCAGACGATTAAAGCCGGATGTGTTGATTGATACAGTTATCGAAAAAATGTCCAAATATCCTATCTCACGTATCGGTATTGAAACGGTGAACTTTCAAGCATTGTTAAAGCAACAGCTTGAGAAAAAACTGATTCAAAACGGCTATTACATCGAAATTGTTGAAATCAACTCACGTTCAAATAAACATTCACGCATCATGTCTTTACAGCCGATGATTGCAAATGGATATATCCGATTCAATCCCACAAATAAAACGTATAATCAGCAAATACTTGACTATTCTTCGACAGCAAAACATGACGATGCTCCTGACTCGCTTGAAATGGCTGTCACATTGATTCAGAAAATGAGACGTATTCAAACGCTCGATAGAAGATTATTAGGATTATGAGAAGAAAGAAGGTGAAAAGGTGTTAACATCAGAACAAATCAAAGAAGCGATTCGAAAACATCGCACAGAATTGCCTCGATACGAAAAATTGTATCGCTATTACACAGGCAAAAACGATATTCTGAATCGTCAACTTCCAGACCCGTTGAAGCCAAACAACAAAATAGCGACAAGTTACTGTAGTTTGATTGTTGATACGGTTGTTGGCTATTTCGCTTCAAAACCGATTACATACCTGTCACGCTCTGGAAATCAAAAATATCTCGATGAGCTTCACAGTATTTTTCTAATTAACGATGAAGAGGATACAAATGCGGAGATTGTAAAAGATGCTTCGATTTTCGGTAAATGTCTCGAGCTTGTTTACATTGACCCGAACGGCAATATTCGTTTCAAACAGTATTCACCAATTGAGATGTACGTTGAGAAAGATTCACAAGACAATATCCTTTTCGGTTTGCGGTACTGGAACGAAAAACAAGGCGATTCAGACGTAATGAAAGTAGAAGCATACGATGCTGAAGGATTTCACTATTTCACGTCATACGATGGCGGTAAAACGTTTGTATTAGATCAATCCATTCCGCATTATTTTGGTGAAGTGCCTGTAATCATTTATAAAAACAATGATGAGGAAATTGGGGATTTTGAAAAGCAAATTCCGTTAGTTGACGCTATCGATAAGATTTTGAGTGATAGCGCAAATGAATTAGAAAGTTTTGCCAATGCGTACTTAATGATTCGCGGTTATCAGGGTACGAAGCCAGAGGACGTGCAAGCAATGCGTCAAAATGGTGTGTTGTTGCTCGATCAACAAGGCGATGCTGAATGGCTCATTAAAAACATTAATAATCAGTTTCAACAGAACTTTTTTGAAACAATTGACGATCTCATTCACATTCAAACAGCAACACCGAAACTCACGACAGAAGAATTTTCTTCAAATCTTTCGGGTATTGCAATTGGCTTCAAGTTGTTCGGTCTTGAAGCGAAATGCAGCGTAAAAGAGCGCAAGATGGAAAAAGCATTGCGGAAACGTATTCGATTGATTACAAATATCCTTAATTTGAAGGGTGCGAACTACAACTATACAGATATTCAATTCCAATTTAGTCGCAACATTCCGCAAAATGAAATGGAAATTACGCAAGAAATCGTACAACTTACAAATATGGTTGATCTTGAAACACGTCTTTCTTGGCATCCTCGAATCCAGAATCCGAAACAGGTTATCGAGAAATTAAAGCAAGAACAAGACACAATGAATTTAGATGCGATAGGTGACAGCAATGAATGAAAAAGAATTTCTCAAGATGGTCGATGAATTATTTATTCTATCTGAAAAGGAACATCGAGAAGTATTAAAACTGTATCGGAAACATCGTGACAATATTAAGCAATTGATTGCTGAATTGTTCATGAAATACGGACAAGACGGCAAAGTCAACGTTTCCGACATTCCGAAAATTGAACGACAAATGCAAGAAGAAATCAGAAATATTGCTGTTTCTGAAGTAGCAATAGTAACATCCATCCTTGCGACTGTTTTTGCTCATGCGTATTATCGGACAGCGTACATGATTGAAAAAACTATTCATACAACGTTTTCGTTTTCGTTGTTGAGAAAAGAAGTTGTTGACGAAATCGTTAATTACAATTGGAGCGGCATTCCTTTTTCACAACGTATTTGGAACAATGCAAATGCGCTTGTAAATGCTTTGCGAACTGAACTGTATATAGGCATTCAGCAAGGCGAATCATTAGACAAAATCGCAAAACGTATTGATAAGCAATTCAATTCAAAAGCGTATCAATCACAACGCTTGATTCGCACAGAATCGGCTCGTGTGATTTCGTCAGCGCAAGAAAAGATTTATCGAGAAAGCGGTGTAGTGAAATATCTCATTTATACAGCTACGCTTGATAATCGTACATCGCAAATTTGCCGTTCTCGTGACGGTAAGAAATGGCGCATAGATGATCCAGAACGTCCTATGATTCCGGCTCATCCTAATTGCAGAAGTTGTTGGATTCCTGCAATCGAAGGATACGAACCAACAAAACGCAAGGACAACGAAACAAAAGAAGTCATCGAATATCAAAGTTATGATGAATGGGCTAAAAGTAAGGGAATTCAGTCACCTTAAATGGTGGCTTTTTTAATTTTCTTGACCTGCCATATGTCGTTAAACTGGGCAAAAATCAAAAAACATGCACTTCTAGGACTATACAGTGTTAGAAGGGCAAAGGAGGTCAAATACGTATGAATTTAGAAGATGTTAAAAAGTTTTTTGAAGAGAATAAAGACAATGAGGAAGTAAAGGCATATCTTCAGGGCTTACGTTCGGTAAGTGTTGAAGAGGTGCAAAAAATGCTTGTTGAAAATGAAGAATTGAAACGATGGTTTGACAGTGAAAAAGACCGTCACTTCTCGAAGTCATTAAGTACATGGCAGAAAAACAATCTTCAAAAGCTGATTGATGAAGAAATCAAAAAACGTTTCCCTGAAGCTGATCCAAAAGATGTGAAATTGAAAGAATTGGAAGCAAAAATTCAGCAAATGGAGCAAGAAAAATTGCGTGAATCCCTTAAAAATAAAGCACTCACGCTTGCAACTGAAAAGAAACTTCCGATTCAATTAATCGATTACTTCATCGGTCAAGATGAAGAATCCACTCTTCAAAACTTGGCTAAATTCGAAGAAGTTTGGACTTCTAATCTTCAATCACTTGTTGAAGAAAAACTCAAAACAAGCGGTGTAAATCCGAAAGATTCAAGTGCTACAACTCAATCATTAGAAAATTTATCGCCAACTCAGTTAATGAGTATGGCTTATTCTCAATCCTCTAAAAAATAAAAAATAAAAAGGAAAGGTGATTACATATGGCTATTACTCTTTTAGAATCTGCAAAATTATCTCAAGATACACTAAGAAAAGGTGTAATTGAAACATTTGTATTAAATGCTCCAGTTCTTCAAATGTTGCCGTTCATCGAAATTCAAGGTAACTCTTACAAATATAATGAAGAATTAACTCTTCCGGGTGTTGAATTCCGTGCGGTAAATGGTGCGTATGCGGAATCAACTGGTACCGTAAACCCGAAAACAGAATCGCTTGTCATTCTTGGTGGAGATGCTGATGTTGATAAATTTATTGCTCAAACTCGTAGCAATATCAACGATCAACGTGCTATTCAAACAGCAATGAAAACAAAAGCATTAGCATTTAAATTCCAAGATACCTTCTTTAATGGTGATACTGCTATTGACGCAAATTCTTTTGATGGATTGAAAAAACGCTTGACAGGAAATCAAGTAATTGAAGCAGATACAAATGGTTTGGATATTGATGCTGACCAAGCAAGTATGTATAGATTCCTTGAAGCGTTAGATGCTTTAATTTATCAAACTGCTGGAAAAGCAGACGCTTTATTTATGGACTCGAAAACACTATTGAAAATTAAATCTATTGCTCGTCAATTAGGCTACTTTGATAAAACTGTTGACGCATTTGGTAGAACCGTAATGGCTTATGATGGAGTACCAATGTTTGATGCCGGTGAAAATCCAGACGGTACAAAAGTTATCGGTCATAATGAAGTTCAAGGTACAGCAACTAATACAACTTCAATCTATGCAGTTAAATTTGGTGCAGATGAATTTGTTTCAGGTTTAACAAACGGTGGAGTTCAAGTATACGATTTAGGCGAACTTGAAACGAAACCGGCATATCGTACACGTATTGAATTCTACTGCGGTATTGCCGTATTTAACGGTAAAGCAGCAGCACGTTTAAAAGGTTTAATTGTTTAATACATATCTTTCATGTTGGGAGGGTGGTTTCCATCCTCCTCTTTATTTTACACATAGGGAGTGATTAGATGTACAAAATTAAAACACCGAACGAGAATTATAATGGCGTAACATATGGTATTAAATTCACTAATGGACTAGGTGAAACAGATAGTGAAGAGATTAAAAATATCCTTATTCACGATTTTGGATATGAGTTAGTATATTCTGATACACAAATCGAAGAACAAAAAGAACAACCAAAGCAAACTTCTAAAAAATCCCCTACGAAAAAGGGGTGATTAGATGGCTTCATTAGATAATGTAAAAACATTGTTAGGTATTTCTGATACTTCTCGTGATTCCTTGCTCAACATCTACCTTTCTCGTGCAACATCGTTCGTGAAAAATTATTGCAATATCGATGAAATTCCTATTGAACTCGATGAAGTTATTGAAGATATCGCTGTTTATCGTTACCGAATGAATGGTGTAGAAAATGTGAAAGCAGAATCGAAAGGTTCGCTTTCGGAAACGTATCGTGATTCGTTGCCCGATGATATCATCGCTCAATTAAATCGATATCGAAGGGTGAAAGTCGTATGAGACTAACGAAAACAGTGTATCTTCTAGGCGAAGGAGAAGAAGTATTAGTCGGCTGGAATGACTTCGGAGAACCAATTTATGAAACGATTTCTACAAAAATCCCAATCCAATGCGAAATTGAACCTTATTCATCAAAATTAGCTGAAAATCGATACGGAATCATTGTTGATGTGCAATATCGACTGTTTACAAAGCCGGATGAACGCTTAAAACTCGGTGAAAAGATTGAGTATAAGGATAAAAATTACACGATTACAGGCGTAATGGATTTTGATCGACACTATGAAGTGTTAATTAAAAAGGATGATGCTTAATGAGCCGTTTTCAAGAAGAAATTCAGAAAATGAAGGAAAGACGTGAGAAAACAATTAAACAAATCGCTGTTTTCGTGGAAGCTGAAGCGAAATTGCGTGCGCCAGTCGATACTGGGCATTTGAGACGTTCCATTACTCATGAAACGCAATCAGATGAAAATGTATCCAAAGCATACATCGGAACAAATGTTGAATACGCTCCGTATGTCGAATTTGGCGTGGCAAGTAAGAATATCAAACCACAGCCATATCTTCGCCCAGCAATCGAGGAAAATAAAGATAAAATCAAAGACATTATCGAGAAGGGAATGAATGTTCAATGACGATTTCGCAAATCATTCATTCCCTTTTAACTTCTGATAGTGAATTGGTGAACTTAGTCGGCTATACACCAAAAAACAAGCGTATTTCGGCAATGATTCCGAACGATCGTGAAGATTATCCTTACATTGTATTTGAAACTTTTTCATATGAAGCTGGAGAAGTCGATACATACAGATGCGATATTCGCATTGTCTCAAAAAATGTAGTTGAGATGGAGAAAATCGCTAAAAGAGTGATTGATTTATTGCATTTTCGAGCAAAAGATAAGCCGTTTAGCGTGAATAATACTGCCATCTACCATGCCAAACATATTGGCGGTGGCGTTTTGTATGTTGATGATTTAAACGTATATGAGCAATTACTTATTTTTCATGTAAAAGTAAAGGAGATGATTTAATATGGCGACTGTACAAGAAAATACGATTTTACTTGGTTCGGGTGATCTTTATCTTGGTCAAGTTGATCCAAACGCTACAGAAACAGAAATTCAAGCTGCACTTGTAAATGTGGGTGCGATCAGTGGTGGTGCAACATTAACATATAAACCTACGTTTCATGACGTGAAAAGTGCCAATAGAGGAACAATCATGAGTTTTCTAACTGAGGAAGAAGTAACTTTCAAGTCGGGCTTGCTTACATGGAATCTTGAAAATTTATCGAAATTAAGTGCCGCAAGTTATTCTGAAGATACGACAGCTGGCACAAGACGAATTGGTATCGGTGGACTTAAAAATGTACCTGTTAACTACCTTCGTTTTGTACATACGAAACCAGATGGTAAAACATTGACAGTTAATATTTTCCGAGCGCAAGCACAATCGGGATTTGAAATTGCTTTTGATCCAGAAAAAGAAGTCGTACTTGATGCTGAGTTTAAGTCGTTGGCAGTTACAGGAAGAAATGATGGCAACCTTGTTGAAATTATCGAGGAAATTTAATTCTTTCTATAAGGAAGGGAGTATTATATTCCCTTCCTTTTTTATGTCTGACGAAAAAATAGGAGGTTGAAAATATATGAACATTATTGATTTAGATTTACTCGTTTCTGAACCGATTCAATTCAAAATTGGTGGTGAAGTTTTCGAAACACCTTCGTCGCCATCTACCCAACTTGTTTTACAAATGGTTGCTATTGAAAACAAAGTGAAAAAAGCAAAAAATGCAGAAGAACAAATTCACCTTCTTGCAGAAATGGTATCTTTGCTCCTTTCTCAAGGCGAACGGAAAGTTACAATTGATGAAGTACTTGAAAAATTTTCACCTGTACAGATGAAAAAAGTAGTTGAAGTATATCAACAAAAAATGACGGAGATTAACACTAACCCAAACTGATGATGCCGTCGCTTCCGGGGGAAGAGAGAAAAGGAAGCGATGGAATTGAGTTCATGGAGAAAATAGCATATCTCAATATGAAAACTCGAATGTCGCATGCGGAAATTATGAACCTTCCGTATGCGATTTTTTTGTCTTATCTGAAACACTATCAAATGTTTGATCTCATGAGTACTCCAGAGGGTCGAGAATATCTCGAAAAAGTTGAACGTCTTAAACAGACTTCACCTGACTTTGCAAAATTACGCAAGATATCAGGTTACAAAAAGGCAGGTGAGAAATAATGGCAACAGTCGATCTAGGAACCTATAAAGCTGAAATTCTGCTTGATGATTCGAAATTTACATCGAAAATGAGTGCTGCGGAAAGAGATATACGAAATTTTGAGTCAGGAGCAGGAAGATGGGGAAGCCGATTGGGCGCACTTGCAACTGGTGCAATTGCAGGACTTGGTGCGTCTATTGCGGCAGTTGGAACGATGGCAGTCAAAACGGGCGTTGACTTCAATGCAATGAAGGAACAATCCGAAATAGCATGGACAACCCTTTTAGGTAGTGCAGATGAAGCAAAGAAAACGATAAACGATCTCGTCCAATTGGGAGCAAAAACACCGTTTGAGTTTGAGGGACTTGACAAGTCAGCAAAACTTCTCAATATGGCTGGATTTGAGGGAGAAAAGTTAAAGGAAACATTAATTGCTGTTGGTGATGCGGTATCAGCAGTCGGTGGAGGACAGGAAGAACTAGAAGGCGTTTCAATGGCACTTTTTCAAATGTCAGCTAAAGGGAAAGCGTCAGCAGAGGAAATGAATCAGTTAGCAGAAAGAGGAATTCCAGCGTGGGAAATTCTTTCGGAAACAATGGGTAAGCCGATTCCAGAACTAATGAAAATGTCTGAACAAGGAAAACTCATGGCTAACCAAGTCATTCCTGCACTTGTCAAAGGAATGGGTGAACGTTTTGGCGGTGCAATGGAAAAGCAAAGTCAAACGTTCAACGGTTTGATGAGTACATTGAAAGACAACCTCAAATCCTTCACAGCAATGATAACAAGCGATTTATTTGAAAAAATAAAATCCTTCCTTCCAACTATCATCGACTTCGTGAATCGCATTTCAGACGCATTTAAGAATGCAGGCTGGAAAGGTGTCATTCAAGAAATCCTTCCTCCACAAGTTGCCTCATCTATCACACAAAATATCGGAATACTGAAACAAATCATTTCCGATTTTGTTGCGTTTGGAAAAGATATTTGGAAAAAATACGGAGATGAAATTTCTGCTACAGCAAAAGCGTCATGGCAAACAATATCCCAAACAATCAAAGGGTTGCTTGAAATTATACGTGGCGTGATAAAAACGGTACTTTCCCTCATTTCAGGTGACTGGAAAGGTGCATGGGAAGGGATAAAAAGTATTGCAAAAGGTGTTTGGGATACAATAGGTGGATTCATTAAAAACGCCACAAACGGAATTCAAAATATCATCAAAGCATCGCTTGAGATTGTAAAGAACATCTTTTCAACCGTTTGGAATGGGATTAAAACGTTAGTTAGTACAATATGGAACAGTATAAAAAGTACAATTTCTACAACTCTTAATGGCATAAGCTCAAATATCCAAAGCATTTGGAACAATATTAAAAATGCTATTTCCAACACTCTTAATTCGATAAAAACTACAGTGAGCAATATTTGGAATGGAATTAAATCATCAATTTCTTCTACAATACATAGTATTTCCAGCATTGTTTCCTCAGTCTTTAACTCAGTAAAATCAAATGTATCAAGTATTTTCAATAGCATCAAATCAACTGCTTTATCCGTTTGGAATGGAATCAAATCGTCTATTTCAACAGCGGTAAACACAGCAAAATCAGCGGTAAGTAGCGCATTTTCCTCTATGAAAAGCGCTGTTTCTTCCATCATGAGCGGTATCAAATCGATAATAACAAGCATGTGGAATAGCGCTGTGAGTTTCTTAAAAGGGATTAATTTGTTTTCTATCGGGAAAGACATCATACAAGGTCTTATTAACGGAATCAGTTCAATGGTTGGATCAATTAAGAAAAGGGTCGAAGAAATTGCAAGAAATATTCCAGCATGGGCGAAGAAAATTCTCGGCATTCGCTCTCCATCAAGAGTAATGATGGAAGTCGGACAATGGACAACCATCGGTTTTGCAAAAGGTATTGAATCGAAAAAGAAAGACGTTGAAAAATCGTCGAAAAAGACAGCAGAAGCAGCAAAAAAGGCTTTCGAAGAACAGTTTAAATCGGCTCAGTACAACTTTAAAATCGGAAAAATTGATGAAAGTCAGTATATCTCCAAATTGCGAACGATTCTAAAAGAGTACGCCAAGACATCTGATCAGATTCGTAAGGTCAATTTAGAAATTAAGAAAATTCAAGATGAACAGGCAAAGAAAACAGCGGAAATAGTCAAGAAAACCTTTGAACAAGGAAAACAAGCCATTGAATATCAAAAGCAAATCCGAAATGTTTCTCTTGAGCAAGAATTGCAGTGGTGGAACAATCTCGCCAAACTGTTCAAAAAAGGTACCAAAGAGCGCATGGAAGCCGAAAAAGAATATGCTCGTGTGAAAGACGAAATCACAAAGCGCAATTTCGAGAACGAGAAACGCTGGTTCGAAGAAAAGAAATACTACAATCAGCTTTCGTTAATGCAAGAACTAGAGTCGCTTAATACGGTTGCAAAACGATACAAACAAGGAACAGAAGAACGAATTTATTGGGAGAAAGAAATATATAGAGTCAAGAAAGAAATCAGTGACCGAATTGCACAGATCAATGATGAATATGTTTCTAAAATCGAAGAAGCAAACAAGCGACTAGCCGACAGCGAAAAACAATTAACGGAAGAATACCAACGTGCTGTTGACGAACGGGCTAAGTCGCTTTATTCGTTTGCTGGTTTGTTCGATGAGATCAAAATCGACTCGAACGTGACCGGCGAGCAATTGCTTAAAAATCTTGAAGATCAAGTGAAAGCTTTTGAAGAATGGCAAAGAAACATCCAAATATTAGTCAGCCGTGGGCTTGATAAAGGATTAATCGAAGAACTACAAGATTTGGGACCTAAAGCATATGCTGAAATTCAAGCATTAACTACATTATCCGATTCACAATTGCAAGAATACGCAAAACTTTGGAAAGAAAAACACGAATTAGCTAAAGATGAAGCAACAAAAGAATTAGAAGGACTAAAAACCGAAACACAAAACAAAATTCAGGAATTGCGAAAAGAAACAGCAAAAGAACTAGAGCAATATAAGGCTGAATGGATCAAGAAAATCCAAGAAATCAAAACCGGCACACAAACGGGTCTCAAAGACTGGAAAACGTCAATGAAAACAATTGGTATGGATGCCATTCAAGGTTTGATTGACGGCATGAAGTCTATGACGGGATCACTTCAAACACAAGCAAAAGAAATCGCCAATGTTGTTTCAAAAACGATAAAAGACGCACTCAAAATCAAGTCTCCTTCCCGTGTCATGATGGAAGTGGGTAATTTTATTAGCGAAGGTTTGGCAATCGGAATGAACTCACAATCTAATTTAGTTGAAAAGGCATCAAATAACTTAGCTAATAAAGTTCTTGCTATTCCTAATACATTAAGTTTTTCACTTTCAACCAAAAGGGGCTCTTTAGGGTTATTGATGGGTAGAAATTCTCAAACAAATTCTACGGTACATAATGAAATTAATCTATCCCCAACATTCCAATTTTCCGTAAACGGTACTCTTGATAAATCACAAGCTGAAAAAATTGCAGATATAACCATTGAAAGAATGATACATAAATTAAAACCTTATGGCTTCGTATAATTTGATAAACCTCTCCATTCAGGAGAGGTCTTTTTTTATTTTTGGAGGTGTTAAAATGACTGAAGTTTGGAAGTTAGATAATGAATATTATTGCCTTTATACAGAGAATCGAGATATTATGAGACGAATTAAACGTTATTACAAAGACTTTGAAATCATGGCTGAATACTTTAAATTCGATAAACTCATCGGTATTCAATACAAAGTACCAATCAAACGTAAACGATCTGCATTTCGTTTAGCAAAGGTTGCACAGTTTTAGAATTTTTGTTGCATGTTTTAAGGAAAATTAGCCGATTTGTAAGTGAGGAATAGGATTATATAGGGATTGTATTTATATGTCTAAAAACTCATTATAAATCGGCTAATTTTTTACGAAAACGTGCAAAATACACACCTTTTAATTCCCCTCTTCTGTAACTCCCCCTTTATATCGTTTGTTTCCATCAAGTATTATTTCTTTATTTTCATTTTTCAAAAAAACTAATTTCCTTTTTGTTACAATTGTTGTATTATTTTATTGTAAAATGTTACTTTTGTAGGGGGGGTAATTTGAATGATTAGTAGGATTAAACCAATCATTTACGTTTTTGTGCTGGCATTAGGTTTTAGTTTCTTATCTCCATTAGTTAATAAGGCAGAAGCGAAAGTTTACTGGGATGGTGTCGAGTTAAAGCCGGGGCAAATTGGTAGGCTAACAGTTTTAAAGAAAACAAGTTTATTAAAGTTTAAAAACGATGGCAGTCCCGTTGTTGTTCGTACGTTAAATCCTGGACAAGTTTATCGTATTTACGAGTTTAAACCCGGCTATTTAGGTTTAGGAGGCGGTTATTATGTAAAAAGGGATTCAAGTGTAAAGTATGAAACGCCTTCAAAAACAAAATTGGAGCAAGTAAGAAAGGAAAACGGTCTTCCGTCTCCACAAAAACCGCCTATAAATCAAAATTCTGGTAATATTCCATATGGCATTAAAACGAACATAGGGAAAAATGTCTACTTGGAATTACAAGCATTGGAGAAAAGATACGAAAAGGGAATTACAAGAGAGGAATTTTCAGCAAAATTAGATAGTATTTACTTTAAGTTAAAGGAATTAAAAGTTGCTGAACCAGAAAAAAGCTTATTAAATGTAAAGTTTATGGATGTTAATAATAAACCTAACATTACTTTCAATCATATGCTTGTTAAATTTGCAAATGGGGAAAGATTTATTTTTGCTCAAGATAATGTTATGGTTGGCTTTAATCAAATTTTTGGTGATAAAATTTATTTAAAGACCCAATATTTACAAACCCTATACGCTATAGCTATGAATAGATACTCTGTTTCTTACAGTAAATTACCTTCTGGAATAAGTGGGTACATTCAGCCAGATATTCCTATGTTTAGTACTGAGAAAGTATATATAGATTATAACGACATAAACTCTGATTATTATTACGTTCATAAGCTATTTAATCCCCTATACGGTAAAGAGTTAATAATTAATACTAAGGGAACAAGATTTGAACATGAAAGTTACGTTATGACTTGGAATCCGTATTCTATAGAAGATGTTTTTCAGATTTTAGGATTAGAAGCTCAATACACTTACGATAAAAAACAAAAAATACTGGAATTTTATTTCCCTAAATTAAATCCACAGACAACATATAAATACTAGTGAAAGTGATATCAATAACAAAATTTTGAATAAGCTACCAAAAGAGAGAGGTAGCTTAATTTTTTGTACTAGTGGCTTTTTAATTCACTGGATTTTCTTTAATTAGCACTCCATTGATAACAATCAATTAATATTCTTCCTCATCTTCTTCAACTTCAATTAACTCCGCAAGATCATCCACTTGACATCCTAAAATTTTTGCCAAAATAAAAGCTTTCTCTAAAGTTGGGAAACTTACTCCTTTTTTCCAATTCCACAGTTGCTTTTGCTTCACATCTACATGCTTCCGTATGTAATCATTCCTTAATCCACTTTTTTCAATCAATTCTCCAATGTTACTTTTGAGTTTATATTTTTTCATCACACATCACCATTTAAAATAATTCCACTCGTCTCATTCTTTTCCTTCATGCAAAAATAATACAAGTTTATAATAAGTAAAAAAAATTCCATTGGACATGCAATTTAATTACTACCCCCTCATAAGTTTGAAACTAGATAAAAACACTTCAAGGAAAACAAGGCGGTGTTTTTATCCAGTTTGAAACTATAGGAGGGATTGTTTTGATTCTCGGAATTGATGCTGGAAACGAAAAAACGAAGGTGGTGACTGAAAAAGGAGTATTTCTTTTTGAATCTTCAATGGGAGAATATCGTGAACGCAAATTAATTCAACGTTTTGGAGAAGATGACATGATTTTCGAGTACGAGGGAAGGAAATGGTTTGCCGGAACAATAGCACAGTATGAATGTGAATTTGGAGGAACAAGAAAAGGGGATTCAAAGGCTCATGAAGAAGCGAAACTGCGTATTCTCCTTGCCATTCATCGTTATAGTAATGAAACAGTTAATGATATTGTTGTTGGTCAACCGATTTCAACTCATTCCGAATCAGAAAAAATCAAAATTAAAGATATGTTGAAAGGTACTCATTTTCTTAAAGTTGATTATGGAAATGGGTTTCTTGAAAAGAAAATTGTCATTCGCAATGTTGAAGTGGCAGCAGAGGGAAGTTCAGCCATTCTTTCGCATCCTCAAAAAAATCTCGTTCGAATTATTGACATAGGTAGTGGAACAGTAAACTTCGCAACTATCCTCAACATGCGCTATATTGACCGAGATTCCTTTACCGAGCGTTTCGGGCTTGCAACAGTACGGACAAATGATTTAGAGGCAATTGCAAGAAGAATTGCGAATGTAGCTTTAGCGAAATGGAATGAACATGATTACGTATTGCTTTGTGGTGGCGGAGCTAAACCTTTGTATCCGTATTTGAAGCAGTATTTCTCCAATAGCAATCTTCTTCTTCCTATTCACAACAATCAATATCATGAACCGACTTTTGCAAATGCTATTGGATTTTATCGCATCGGGGAAATGTTGTATGGCTGAAAAAATTATGAAAACTAAAGGAGTCGCCTTTAACTTAGCCGATCCATATCAAAAGAAAATGTTTGAATATGCTTCCAGTTTTCCTAACTTTTCTGCTTATGTGAAGCGATTGATTCAAAGAGATATGGAAGGTGGTCAATCAATCATTTCAAGTATGCCTGTTCAAAACGAAATAACGATAAACGAGGACATTGCAAGGGGATTTATCTAACTATAGTAGCAACTAAAGTACTTTCTGCTTTTTAGTTTTAGTAGAAACATTAGCTACAACTAAAGTATACCTTACTAAAGTTTTTGTGTCCCAATCGTAGAGTTTATGCGGTTTTATCAAATCATTAAGAGAGAGTAAGGTGAAGTTGATGATTTTCAAAACAAAAACGGAGACGTATTCCGTTCGTGAGTTCTTGGCAGGGCATCACAAAACGAAACCGTCTCCTAAAAAATATAATATGCCGTTTTTCAGTTTTATGGGAGTGGATATTTCAGCAAAAACGTTTATGCCGAACGGTTCTCCAGCCGATGTTGCACTTTTGTTAGTTGGTGGAGTTGGAATTGCATTGATTGGTGTAACCATGCTTGAACGTCATTTTGTCAGAAATGGAGATACATTGATTGCTGAATTAATCAACACTACAACCAATTTACTTTTGCCACTTGGCACATTTATTTATTTCACTTACAAATTATTTACGACATTTTGAGGTGAAACAATGTTAAAGGAATGGTTTAAAAAGCAGCAAATGAAATCGATGCTTCGGAAATGTTTCAGGAGTGCTGAAATTTATCAAATATACAAGAGTGGCGATAAGATGATTTACATCTATCCGAAAATCCATTCGGTTCAGTTTAAGGAAAATAAAACAGTATTTACTTTCACATTGCGAAATGGCATGAATCCAAGTGAAATTACAAAAAAGGAATATGTCTTTCAACAAATATTCGGCAAACAGATTGAAATTGACGGTGATATTAAGAAATTTACCTTGACGATTTATCACCATGCGTTTGATGATAAAGTTCCATATGATTACAATGCTTTTTATTCAGTGATTAAAGGAATGAAATTACCGATTATCTGCGGCAAAAACAGAAATGACCAATGGAGAACATTTGATTTAATCAAGCACCCTCACATACTCATTGCAGGAGAAACCGGCTCTGGAAAATCAACTCAATTACGTTCCATTCTCACAACGCTTATTCAATTCAAAAAGCCCCATGAGCTTGAACTGTATCTTGCTGATTGCAAAAAGAGCGAATTTCACATCTTTAGACAAGTAGAGCATGTGAAGTGTGTTTTGAGCAGTCCAGCTGATATTAAAAAGATGTTGCTACACATTAAACAAGAATTAGACGAGCGAAGCAATCTCACTGACAAATTCGGGGTAGCGCATATTGATGACTTGCCAGACAGTCATAAGAAACCGTACATCATCGTTTGCATTGATGAGTTTGTCATGTTACGAAATGACTCAAAAATCATGGATATTCTTATTGAAATCGTTGCTATCGGGCGTACTCTTGGCGTATTCGCTATTCTCTCGATGCAACGTCCTACGGCTGATGTTCTTGATACAACGATAAGAGCAAATTTAACTGTCAGAATGGGCTTCAAAGTCGCTGACGCAACAAACGCAAGAGTGATAAATACAATCGGGGCAGATAAGCTAGACACAGCAGGGCGATTCATTCTCCGCATCTCCAAACAGGAAGAACTACAAGCCCCATACCTTGATATAGACAAAGCGAAAAAGATACTTGAGCCATATATGATCGCAAAGGAAGCAAAAGAAGTGAAAACTAAAACGAAACAGACATCGAACACGCCAACATTTTTAGAGCCGATTCAGGAAAAAATTGAGTGGTTTGGGGTTGATGAAGATGAGAGAGCGTGACAAAGAGATTATTGAAGCGTTAGAGCGTTTTAAATGTTTGAGTCGTGACCAAGTAGCTTCAATGTTTTTCAATCACACAAAAAAGCCACACACAAACGCAAATTTTGTCCTCAAACGTCTTCGCCGAGATGGATATATTACAGCAAGAACAGACAAAGCATTTCAGCAATACGTTTATTTCCCCAATCCACCAAGCATAAAGGAAAATTCGCAGAAAGTAGGTCACTATTTGCTTATCGCTCAAGTATTCATTGATATGTCTAAATACGATACAGTGAAACAGTACGATATAGAACCGTTCGTTGCTGACTTCATTCCAGATGCTTTTGCTCGGTGGAAGGGAAGCAGGTGGTTTATTGAAGTGCAGAACTCGTTATATACGTCAAAACAACTCGAACAGAAATTGAAAAAATATCTCGCATGGTATGAGTCGGGAGAATGGAAATATACGCAATTCGTCAACGATATGAAGCCGATATTTCCGCATGTGTTGATTGTAGGGAAGGTAAATAAAAAGGTGAATGTAGAGGAATATCCGTTTAGGATTGCACAAGTGGAGAGTATTGATGAGTTTATGAAGCAGATTGGGCAACAGCAAAATCAAACTGATCAAATCAAAGTGAATGGGCTAAAATTACGCTCATAAGGGGCGGTAAGTTACCGTTCCCTTTTTTGGCGTTAATAAGCAAGACCACTCATTTCGAGTGGTCTTTTTCATCTTCAACATATTCAAGAATATCCTCGACTCTACAATTTAAAACCTTACAAATCTTGTCTAAAGTTTCAACATTAATTTCTTTCACCTTTTTATCTTCGATCAGTTCCTCATTATTTACCCACTGGCTAATTGTATTGGGTCTAATTCCAGTATTTTTAGACAACCAATACATAGTTTTATTTTGTTCTTCGAGTAATTGTTTAAGTTTAATCTTAATCATCTTTAACCACCTCATATTATTTTTTATTATAACATTATTATTAACTGTTGACGATAATAACTATAAGTGTTAATATTAACTTAAATAGTTAATAACTTTTGGCGTTAATAAAAATAAAAGGTGGTGAAACAATGATCATCAAAGCAAGTGAATGGTTGAAAATGTCACATCAGCAAAAAATGTACCTACTTGCAGGAATTTTTTTCGTGCAACAGCAGAAAAAGAAAGGAATTTGACAAAAAAAGTCGTACAAGTAATAAAAATATGAGAAAAAGGGGAGAGGGAAGAACATGCGTGACTTTTTTGTAGCTGGGGAAATTAAGTTAAATGTTTCAAAAGTGATTAGAGCGAAAACGGCTGAGGAAGCGATGAGAAAGATTCATGAAATGATATCTAATCTCAATGCGGATATTCGAGAAGTGGAGCTTGCACGAATTGATGACAATACAGTAAAAGTTAATGTTGATGATTACAATATAGAGTGGAATCATGTGAATGAAGCAGTTGAAGAATGAAACTGCACTCGAATGAGTGCGGTTTTTATTGTACAATTAAAGAAAGGAATGTGAAAAAACTGGGGGTGAAAATATGAAAGTAGCAATATACACAAGAGTTAGTACAGATCATGAAGATCAATTATCTTCATTAAAACACCAAGAGGAATATTACATAGAGTATTGTCACAAAAAGGGGTACGAAATCTATAAAATATACGCTGATGAAGGGCTTTCCGGCACAAGTGCGAAACGTGAAAAGTTTCTTGAAATGCTTCATGATGCAGGAGTAGACGCAATTATCAAGAAAAATGGACGGATTGAATTTGAACTTTCGGATAGAAAGCCCAAATTTGAAATGATCATCACGAAAGACGTTTCTCGATTCGCAAGAAATATTAACGCTATTGAAATTGTTCGGGCATTGAAGCGAAAAGGAGTATATATCTTTTTTGAAAACGCTGATTTGTCCACTAAAATGAATGACTGGGAATTTCGACTTGGACTTTTCCTTTTGTTCTCGCAACAAGAATCCATTGATCGCTCAAAAAAGGTACGCTTTGGGAAGCTTCAACGGGCGAAAAAAGGGCATTATAAAATGTCAGTCGTCCTTTTTGGGTATGAGTATGACAAACAAAATGACAAATATGTTGTTAATGAAGAGGAAGCAGCAATTGTTCGTGAAATTTTCGACATGTATACAAACCAAAATAAAGGGACAAAGATTATCGCAAAAGAACTCAACCAAAGAGGAATCAAAACTCGCCGAGGTAAAAAATGGGATGGTGAGGCAGTAAAAAGACTACTCACAAATGAAAAATACATCGGAAAAGTTATCGTTCACCGATATACAAAGCCAGATGTAATGTCATCTGCAAGATACATTGAACGTGATCCATCGGAATGGGTTATTCTTGAAAATGCTATTCCTGCAATTATCGATGAAGAAACATGGAAAAAAGCACAAGAAATCATGGAAAGCAGGGTTCAATTTTCAAAAACAGGGCGGAAAGTCGGCGCAAAAACGGGAGAAAGTGATTTTTATAAAAAATTAATATGTGCCAAATGTGGGGCATATTTCACCAGAGTCTCTACAACCAAAATGAGAAAAAAATTAAATGCAGTCATCAAGGAATATAATTATTTTTGCCGAAATCGCAGGATATATGGGACATGTGACATGAAAGGCATTAGTCATAATACACTTGAACGTGAAATTATGAATTTTGTTCAATCGAAAATCTTACACGAAATGATTAAAAAGAAAGATTATGAAAAGCAAATGTACGAAATGCTCATGAATATTCAAAAAAGAAAAATGGAAAGTGTTGAAAAGGAGCGTGAAAAGATACAAAATGAAATTAACGAGATCGGAGCGCAAATAGACAAGCTGTATGATACATTTCTAACAAACGAAAATAGTCAGCTTCTTCTTGAAGCGACACAAAGGAAAATCGAGCAATTAGAACGAAAACGCAAAAAGCTGGAACGTGAAAAAATGAAATATGATATGTCATACATTGAAGAAGAGAATCAGCAAATACAGCGCAGCTATCAAAAAATTCAAGAGTATGCAGAAAAAGAAAGATATACGTTCGAAGAAATACTAGCGATGATTCAAAAAATCGTTGTATACGAGGAAACAGAAGAGGGAAGGGAACTTGAGTTTTACTTTAATTTGCCAACAATGCTCGCTTATATTTTTGAAGATGAAATTGAAGACGTGGAAACGGAGATTATACCGCATAGTTGGAAAATTCAAATTAAATAAGAAAAATGGTTGACAAAGGAAACATTAATAAACACCGTGCAAGCGCAAGTGAAGGCGTATGAAATGGAGTATCACCGCGTTCCGACCGTGCAGGAGCTGGTCGCTGCCCGTTATATTAAGTCCGACCGTTGTCCAAACGGACATGCCGTGCAAATCAGCGCGGATGGTGCTGTGAGTGAGAGCGGTTCGTAACGGCGGCTTCACGCTGCTGGAAATGTTGATTGTGCTGACGGTCGTTTTGCTGCTGACGGGGTTGGCTGTTCCCGCGCTTGGCGGCGTCGTGCGCGAGCAAAACAAGATCCATATGCTCGCCGTGCTGCGCACCGATTTGTATAGCGCGCAGCAATACGCCTTAGCCCATCGGATGAAGGTCGCGGTCTTTTTTACGGAACGCGGCGCGGAGTACAAGGTGATCGAGGCAGCCAGCGGGCGGCAGGTCGCCGCCCGTTCTCTCCCTTCCCCGTGGCGGTTTCAGCTAGTGACGCTGCGCAATCCGCTTGTCTTTACCGGCAACGGCAACATTGAAAGAGGAGGGACGGTTTGGGTGCAAGGAGTGAAGCAAAGCTACAAGCTGACGTTTTTGCTCGGGAAAGGAAGATTTTATGTGCAAAAAATGTAGCAAAGGCTTTTTGCTCGTGGAATCGCTGCTGGCGTTGTCGCTGCTTGGGCTGACCGCCGCCGGGTTTCTGCCGCTTCTTGTGCAGATCGCCGCCGAACGGCGCAATCTAGTTCTCGAAGAGCAGGCGGATCAGCTATTGACGGTCGCGATGTATGAGCAGCCGCTTGTCGGGGAAGCGGTCGTGGTGGACGGACGAACGACGTTTCGGTTGCAAGGACGGGAGGAAGGAGAGAGAACGTGGCGCGTATGCGTGCGCTGGAACGATTACGTCGGCCGCGAGCGGGAGCGCTGCGGCTACAGCAAACGGTAGGAACAAGCGGGTTTACGTTGATCGAAGCGCTAATTTCACTGCTGGTGGCGATCATGATCACCGCCGCTGTTCCGCTGCTTTTGTCCGCCCGCGTGCTAGGAACGGCGGCGATTGACGGGTTTTCGCCGCTTGAGTGGCGCTTGTTTTTGCAGCAGCTGCGGATCGAGATGAATGAAACAGAGCGCTGGTCGGTCGATGGGGACGTCTTCTATTTGCAAAAGTGGAGCGGTGAGACGGTCCGTTTTTTGCTCGCGACGCGGCGGGCGGAATTGATTCGCCAGGTGAACGACGCCGGCTATGAAACGGCGCTTCGCCATGTGCGCGCCGTCTCTTATCGCACCGGTGCCCGCGGCTTGTTTGTGACGGTGGTCGCTGACGATGGAACGGTTTGGGAGGCGTTTGTCGCCCGCGCGTTTTAGCGAGAAAGGCGACATTGGTCGTGAAAAAAACGTAGCGGCAAAAGAGGGGAGAAGATGGAACGGCAAGCAGGTGTCATTTTTCCGTTCATCGCCGTGGTGGCGATGCTGTTTTCGTGTGCTGTGGCGAACGCCTTGCTTCTGTATGAAGCGGAGCGGCAAGCGGCTGAGGCGGCCCGGCAGGCGGCAGAAGCGGAGGAGTTGGTGCAGATGGCGGTCGTTGATGTCAAAGCGCAGATCGCGGCAGCGTCGTTGTCGACGGCCGGGCAAGAAGGGGAATGGGCTTATCCGCGCGGGGTTGCCGCCTATCGCTGGGAAAGGAAAGACAAAACGAGCGTTCGGGTCGTGTTATCGATCCGCTCAACATCCGGGCTTCAGCGCGCGGTGACGTTCACCGTCGTGCTGCCGGCGCTCAATATTACGGAGTGGAGGGAGGGGAACGGTTAAAAAAGGAAGAAGGAGGGAAAACTGAAGGGGGAGGGATTCGATGGCTGTGAACGATTACGTCAAGTTTGTCACCCAACAGCTTGTCGCTTACATGGATATGCCGAAAGAGGAGCGAAGGAAGCGACGGCAATCGCGGAAACAAGAGCGCCCTCCGCTCTCGTACCATTTGTTTGGCATGGTTCCGTTTTCGCTCCGTCTCTTATTTCGCCGCCGTGCGCGGTGAAAGTCCGCCGGCTGACTGCCGGCGGACTGATTTTGGTTGGGCGAGTGGTACCGTTTCGCTCCGCCCGGGGGCTGGAAGCGTCTTTCCATGTTGCGGAGCCGCAGGAGATCGTCATCGGTTCGGTCGTTTGCGAGACGGAAGTGTCTTTCCATGTTGCGCAGCCGCGCCGTTTTTTACGGTTGGCGGGGCAGCAAGTAAAACAAGCCGCCGTTGACGATGGAAACGATGATGCGCGGCTTGTATTGTTTTTCGAGCGCCTCTTTTTCAATATAGTAGCATTCCGGTTTTTCCTCACAGTCTTTGTAAAATTCATCGAGCAACGCCAAATCGTCAGCCCAGCGCCGGCGCGCTTCCTCCGCCCACGTGTGATCGTCCGCACCGATGCGGCTCTCGATGTATTGTTCAAGGCGACCGATGCCGCTTCGAGGTTTAATGAGCGGAGAAATCGTGAAACAATAATCGGGAATTTTCGGCGTCAGCCGCCGCTCACGCAGCCGTTCGTGAAACGACTCGACGATCGTTCCGCTGATGAGATGGATGCCAAGCGAAACGATCTCATCTTTTTTTCGGTCGCATTCATACGAAATCACCACGTTCATGCCAAGCCATGGATGAAGGGCGGCGTTTCCGTTTAAGGGCGCGTTTGGCTCCTCATACAGGCGGATGAAGCTGCCGCGTTTTTGCGCCGAGCGAAACAGCTGATGCAAGCGGGGCGCGCCGAAATGGAGGCGTTCTCCTTTCAGTTTGTCTGTTCGTTCATTGGCGCGGGTGATGAGCGTGAGCTGCATCGGCTGCGGGACGCCGCCCGTCCGTTCGATGTAATGCCAGTAAAACGGTCGATTCATCAGCTCCTTGTCCATTTCCGCCGTCAGTTGAACGGTGAGGTAATCATCATGGGCTTCTAGGAGCGCGCAGCCATTGGCTGTAAAGTAACGTTCCACAAAGCGGCGGATTTCATGTTGCTGCATGGCGTTGTCCTCCTTCTCTTCGCAGCTGTTCTGCCAGTTCGATCATCGCTATAATGTTCTCCATTTTAATTTTCATTTCCCCTTCGCTCCGTGAGTGGACGATCGCGTCTTCCAAGTAATGTTCAAGGTTAGTGAGGTTCATCTTCGCCAAAATGTCGTCCAGCTCGCCGACGACCCGCTCAAATAAGCGGATTTTTTCATACAGAAGCGTTAAAATATGCTCTTCGACCGTCTGTTTGACGGCAAAATTGTAAATATAAACGTCATCCGTCTGGCCGAGGCGGTGGACGCGGCCGATTCGCTGCTCAAGGCGCATCGGGTTCCACGGCAAGTCGTAGTTGATGACATGGCGGCAAAATTGCAAGTTGATGCCCTCGCCGCCCGCCTCGGTGGCGATGAACACTTGGGCGTGGTGTTTAAACAGTTCCTGCATCCAGTCTTTTTTGCCGCGCCGGAAGCCGCCGCGAAACGGGACGGACGAGATGCCGTGCTGCTTTAAAAACCATTGCAAATACAGCTGTGTCGCCCGATATTCGGTGAAAATAATGACTTTGTCATTGATCGAGCGGATGAGCTCAAGCGCTTTTTCCGCTTTGGAGTTCGTCGTGACGGCGTTGATTTTTTCCAAAACGCGCTCAAGCGGTTCTGGAACTGCTTCACCGCATTTGTCGATCATGTTTTTGATCGTGAGAAACAACGCCTCGCGGCTGCTGCACGCCTCGCGAAGCAGCGTAATGAGCGAAAACGATCCGGCGAACGATGCATGACGGAGCGCTTTTACCGCCTCATACAGCTCGCGCTCTTCATCGGTAAACTCGATCAGCACCGGCTCGACGTGGCGCTTTGACCATTCGATCGGCGTGTCGGCGCGGCGGTTGCGGATCATCACTTTGTTGACGAGCGCTTTTAAATGGTCGTTCGCCTGCACCGCCCGCGTTTTGCCGTATGTGTTCGCAAACTGTTCGGCGCTGCCTAAATGGCCGGGCTTCAGGAGCGAGACAAGGTTGAAAATTTCTTCGATCCGGTTTTGAATCGGTGTGGCCGTCAGCAGCAAGCAAAACTTCTTTTTTAAATTTTGCACAAACTCGTAGTTTTTCGTTTTGTTGTTTTTCAGTTTGTGCGCCTCGTCAATGATGATCATATCGTACGGCTGCTCATAGATGATGTCGCGGTGCGGCGGCTTTTTCGCCGTATCGATCGAGGATACGACGATGTCGCACTGCTCCCAGACGTAGCTTTTTTTCTGTTGGACGGCTGGAATGAAAAACTTTTCGTTCAACTCTCTCACCCATTGCGAAACAAGGGAGGCGGGAACGAGAATGAGCGCTTTTTTGACAAGTCCGCGAATCATATATTCTTTCAAGATGAGACCGGCTTCGATCGTTTTTCCAAGGCCGACTTCATCCGCTAAAATGGCTTTGCCGTTCATTTCCTCGACGACGCGGCGCGCCACTTCAAGCTGGTGCGGCAGAATCGTTACATGCGGCAAATGTTTCGGCGCCTGCAAGCCGTCAAATTCCGGAACGATCAAATGATGGGCAGCTTCCAGCGCCAGTTCGTACATTTCCCAGCTCGCCCACGGTCCGTCCTTTTCCACGCGCTCGAGAAATTCCTCCTTCCATGTCCGATCCATTTCCAAATCGATATTCATGGCGATCCCCTTCCCTCATGACGAATGTTTATCAGTCAAAGAGATAGTATGTTAAATAAAAAAGAGAACATTTTGGACTTCAATTCCTAATAAAGTTCGATCATTTCCTATTGCCCTCGGGCTGTCGTTAATGGTAGTATAAATTTAGAACATTCACATGACTTGTTGCTGAGGGCGTTTGTTAGTATGCCCGTTTTGGAAAAAAATATCGCGTAGCGGATGACGGCAAGGGGAGAGACTACGGAATGTAGCGCCGAAGGAGCAAGCGAAAACGCGAATCTCTCAGGCAAAAAGACTCTTGCTTGACGCAGCTCTGGAGAGCGCCTGCGTTCGCGCAGGCCACCCAAGAGGAAACCGATCGGCCCCGCGGACCGGAAACGGACGCGCCAGCCGGCCGGCGGGAAACTTTCAGGTGCCAGGACAGAGCCCCCTTTGATCGAAAGGGTGGAGTCTGTCTTTTTTTCTGCGATCGACGACAAGGAGGGAATGAGATGCTGAAGCGCACGCCGCTTTTTCCGGCGTATGCCCGCTATGGCGCCAAAACGATTGAATTCGGCGGCTGGGAAATGCCGGTGCAGTTTTCCAGCATTAAAGAAGAGCATGAAGCCGTACGGACGCGTGCCGGGCTGTTTGACGTGTCGCATATGGGGGAAATCGCCGTCCGCGGCCGCGGAAGCCTCGCGTTTTTGCAAAAGCTGATGACGAACGACGTCGCCAAACTGCGGCCTGGCCGGGCGCAATATGCGCTTATGTGTAATGAGAACGGCGGCACGGTCGATGATTTGCTCATCTATCAAAAAGGGGAAGACGACTATTTATTGGTTGTCAACGCCGCCAATACCGAAAACGACTTTGCTTGGCTGAGCGAGCATGCCGAGGGGGACGTCGAGCTTGAGGATGTATCGGCGGAGACGGCCCAGCTGGCTTTGCAAGGGCCGGCGGCCGAACGCGTGCTGCAAACGTTGACCGATTTCGACTTGACGGCGCTGCGCCCGTTTTCGTTCGCTGACGGCGTCGAAGTTGCGGGCATGAAGGCGCTCGTTTCGCGCACCGGCTATACCGGCGAGGACGGGTTTGAACTGTACTGCCGCGCCGAAGACGCCGCCGCGCTATGGGAGGCGATCCTCGACGCTGGAGCTCGTGACGGCGTTCTTCCATGCGGATTGGGCGCGCGCGATACGCTCCGGTTTGAAGCGTGTTTGCCGCTTTACGGTCAAGAGCTGTCCACCGCGATTTCACCAATTGAAGCCGGGCTCGGCTTTGCCGTCAAGACGGAAAAAGAGCCGCCGTTTATCGGCCAAGCGGTATTGAAACGGCAAAAAGAGGAAGGGCCGCCGCGCCGGCTCATCGGCATTGAAATGATCGACAGAGGCATTCCGCGCCACGGATACGTTGTCTTTGCCGATGGCGAAGAGGTCGGGTTTGTCACGACCGGCACGCAGTCACCAACCTTGAAGAAAAACATCGGCTTAGCCTTGGTGAAAGCGGAGGTGGCCGCCATCGGCCGGGAGGTCGAGGTGGACATCCGCGGCAAGCGGCTGAAAGCGAACATCGTGCCGATTCCGTTTTACAGGCGGGCTAAGTGACGATTCCAAAGCGACAAGGAAAGGGGAAAAACGCAGTGCTCCATCGTTATTTGCCGATGACGGAAGAAGACAAACAGGAGATGCTGAAGACGATCGGCGTTGCCTCGATTGACGACTTGTTTGCCGATATTCCCGAACAAGTTCGCCTCCGCGGCAAGCTGAAGGTGAAACCGGCCAAATCGGAGCCGGAGCTGTGGAAAGAGCTTGTGGCTTTGGCGGAAAAAAACGCCAACATCAAACAATATGTTTCCTTTTTAGGAGCCGGGGTGTACGACCATTCCATTCCGGCCGTCGTCGATCATGTCCTGTCGCGCTCTGAATTTTATACGGCGTATACGCCGTATCAACCGGAAATTTCCCAAGGCGAGCTGCAGGCGATTTTTGAGTTTCAGACGATGGTGTGCGAGCTGACCAGCATGGACGTCGCCAACTCGTCGATGTACGACGGCGGCACGGCGCTCGCCGAAGCGGTGCTGCTAGGCGCCGCGCATACGAAGCGCAAAAAAGTGCTCATCTCCACTGCCGTTCATCCACAATATCGGGAAGTCGTGCGCACGTATGCGAAAGGCCAGAAGCTTGACGTGAAAGAAATTCCGTATGATGGCGGCGTCACCGACCTTAAGGCGCTTGAAGCGGAAATGGGCGATGATGTGGCGTGCGTTGTCGTCCAATATCCGAACTTTTTTGGTCAAATCGAGCCGCTGAAAGCGATCGCGCCGCTCGTTCATGAAAAGAAAAGTGTATTCGTTGTCGCCAGCAACCCATTGGCGCTTGGCGTGCTGACTCCGCCAGGGGCGTTTGGCGCCGACATTGTTGTCGGGGACATGCAGCCGTTTGGCATTCCGACGCAGTTTGGCGGTCCGCATTGCGGCTATTTCACCGTCAAAGCGCCGCTCATGCGAAAAATTCCAGGGCGGCTCGTCGGGCAGACGACCGATGAGGACGGGCGCCGTGGGTTTGTTTTGACGCTTCAAGCGCGCGAGCAGCACATCCGCCGCGATAAGGCGACATCGAACATTTGCTCCAACCAAGCGTTAAACGCTTTGGCCGCTTCCGTAGCGCTCTCGGCGCTCGGCAAGCGGGGCGTGAAAGAAATGGCGGCGATGAATATGCAAAAGGCGCATTACGCGAAACGCGAGCTTGAAAAACGCGGGTTGTCGTCGCCGTTTGCCGGCCCGTTTTTCAACGAGTTCGTCGTCCGGCTCGGCCAGCCGGTGTCTGATGTGAACGATCGCCTGCTCGAAAAAGGGATCATCGGCGGCTATGACCTTGGCCGCGACTATCCGGAACTTTCCGGCCATATGCTGATTGCGGTGACGGAAGTGCGGACAAAAGAAGAAATCGATCGGTTTGTCAATGAATTGGGGGATGGCCATGCGTAATGATCAACCGCTCATTTTCGAACGAAGCAAGCCGGGGCGCATCGCCTACAGCCTACCGGCGCTTGACGTGCCTGCTGTCGATGTCAGCGAGCTCGTGCCGGCCGACTACTTGCGCACCGAAGAGCCAGAGCTGCCGGAAGTGTCGGAGCTTGACTTAATGCGCCACTACACGGCGCTGTCGAGACGAAACCACGGCGTTGATTCCGGCTTTTACCCGCTCGGGTCGTGCACGATGAAATACAATCCGAAAATCAATGAAAACGTCGCCCGCCTCGCTGGGTTTGCCCATATTCATCCGCTTCAGCCGGAAAAGACGGTGCAAGGGGCGCTTGAGTTGATGTATGATTTACAAGAGCATTTAAAAGAAATCACCGGCATGGATGCCGTCACCTTGCAGCCGGCGGCCGGCGCCCACGGCGAGTGGACCGGGCTGATGATGATCCGTGCTTACCATGAAGCAAACGGTGACTTCAACCGGACGAAAGTGATTGTCCCGGATTCAGCGCACGGCACGAACCCGGCGTCAGCGACGGTCGCCGGTTTTGAGACGGTGACAGTCCAATCAACGGCCGATGGGCTTGTCGATTTAGAAGACTTAAAGCGCGTCGTCGGTCCGGATACAGCCGCGCTTATGCTCACGAATCCGAATACGCTCGGGCTGTTTGAAGAGCAGATCGTCGAAATGGCTGAAATCGTCCACGCAGCCGGCGGCAAGCTGTATTATGACGGCGCGAATTTAAACGCGATTCTTGGCAAGGCGCGCCCGGGGGACATGGGCTTTGACGTCGTTCATTTGAACTTGCATAAAACGTTCACCGGCCCGCACGGCGGCGGAGGCCCAGGCTCCGGTCCGGTCGGGGTGAAAGCGGACCTCATTCCGTTTTTGCCAAAGCCAGTCATCGAAAAAGGGGAAAACGGCTATGATCTCGATGACGACCGCCCGCAGTCGATCGGCCGTGTCAAGCCGTTTTACGGCAATTTCGGCATCAACGTCCGGGCGTACACGTACATCCGCTCGATGGGGCCGGACGGCTTAAAAGCGGTGAGCGAGTACGCTGTGTTAAACGCCAACTATATGATGCGGAGGCTTGCCGACTATTACGATTTGCCGTATAACCGCCATTGCAAGCATGAGTTCGTCCTGTCGGGACGCCGGCAAAAGAAACTCGGTGTCAGGACGCTCGATATTGCCAAGCGGCTGCTTGATTTCGGCTTCCATCCGCCGACGATTTACTTCCCGCTCATCGTCGAAGAGTGCATGATGATTGAGCCGACGGAGACAGAGTCAAAAGAGACGCTCGACGCGTTTATTGACGCCATGATCCAAATTGCCAAAGAGGCGGAGGAAAATCCGGAAATCGTTCAAGAAGCGCCGCATACGACTGTGGTCAAGCGATTGGATGAAACGACCGCGGCCCGCAAGCCGATTTTGCGCTATCAAAAACCAAAACATAGCGACAACTGACGTTTGATCATTGATGAGCGCTCGCTCCCCAACGGAGCGGGCCGTTTTTTGTACGGTGGATGAGCCATTGACAGAAATGTCAAATTAGTTTATTATATAAACTAATGGACAGGGAAGAAACAGCATGTGTTCATATGGAGAAGTTAGCCTTAACAGTCGGCGCACGGGCGCTCGACGGCTTGAATGAAAAAGCGGATGGCCAAGAAGCCCACACGGCAGGAATCGACGGATGCAGCACAGCCATAGTGAAGCGCCTCTGCCCTTTCGCAAGACAGATCCGATCAATCCAATGAAAAGGATGACAGAGACGTGAGGACAGGAAACATTACGCTCGTCAAAAAAATGAATAAACAGCTCGTTTTGAAATTGATTCGCGAAAAGCATCCGATTTCGCGCGCCGATATTGCGAAAACGACCGGTTTAAACAAAGCGACCGTTTCCGCGCTTGTGGATGAACTGATCGCCGAGCACTTTGTTCACGAAAGCGGCATCGGCGAGTCAACGGGCGGGCGCCGGCCGCTCATGCTTCGCTTTAACGCCGATGCCGGTTCGCTAGTCGGCATTGAGCTTGGCGTCAACTATTTGTACGCCGTGCTGACGAACTTAAACGCGGAAATCATTTGGGAGCAGCGCCGTTCGTTTCGTCCGACGGAGGGGCAGGAAGCGATCGTCGGTGAGATGGCCGAGCTCATTGAAGCGGCGATCCGCCGGGCGCCCGCGACGCCGTACGGGGTGATGGGCATCGGCATCGGCGTGCCCGGCGTGGTTCACACCGAAAGCGGGACGGTCGTTTTTGCGCCGAACTTGCGCTGGGGAGATGTCGCCCTCGCTTCGGCGTTGCAAAAACGGTGGCCGCACCATCCGATTATCGTCGAAAACGAGGCGAAGCTGGCGGCGCTCGGAGAAAAATGGTTTGGCGCCGGCAAAGAGTTTGCCCATTTTGTTTACATCAGCGCCGGCATCGGCATCGGCGCCGGCGTCGTTTTGCAGCACCAACTGTATCGCGGGGTAAACGGGCTGGCTGGCGAAATTGGCCATCATACGATCGATTTAAACGGAATCCGCTGCAGCTGCGGCAACATCGGCTGCTGGGAGATGTACGCTTCTGAAAAATATATTGAGCGGCGATTAGCCGAGCAAGGGCGTTCCGAATGGCTCGGCGACCGTTTTTCTGTCGCGGCGATGGCGCTGGCCGCCGAGAGCGACGAGCAGCTGGCGCGCATTTTGGAGGAAGCGGGCCGCTATCTTGGCATCGGATTGCTGCAGACGGTGTATGCCTACAACCCGGAAGCGGTCATCATCGGCGGTTCGCTCGCCCAAGCCGGGCAGCACGTGCTTGACCCGGCGCGCCAAGAAGTGAAGCGGCGCATTCTTGTGAAAAAAGAAAGCGAGCCGTATATCATTCCGTCGGAGTTGAAGGAAAAAAGCTGCGCGATTGGCGCTGCCGCTTCCGTATTAGAGGCGGTCGTCCTGCCGCCGGAATTTGAGCCGGCGCTTCCGGCACCGCAGGCAAAGCAAGGCTGATTCCCCCGTCTTTTCCGCACCGAAAGCGAGGGGCGGCCTTGAAGGCCGATGGAAAGGCAAACGAATGAAAAGGGGCTCGTCGCTTTCGAGCCCCTTTGGTTGCCGACGGGCGGCTACGCCTTTTTCTTTACTTTCCCCGTCCATGTTTTGAATCCGCCCTTTAAATGATACAAATGGCGGTATCCTTTTCGATACAGCATTTGCGCGGCCCGCCCGCTGCGCAGCCCGTTTTGGCAGTACAAATAAATCGGCTGATCTTTGCGCAGTTCTTTCATGCGCATGCGCAGCTGCGTGAGCGGAATGTTGCGCGCTCCTAAAATATGTCCAGCCGCAAATTCGTCCGGCTCGCGGACATCGACGAGTTGCGCTTTTCGGTAGCCGGCGCGGAATTCTTCTTCGGTCAACGCTTTGACGATTCTCCGCTGCCATAAATAGGTGATGAGCGAATATACGACGATCGCCCCGAGAATGATGAGCAGCGCTTTCACGCCTCACGCCTCCTTTCCCTTCGTCCACTATTCCTATTATATAGAGTCGCCCGTAGAAAGCAAAGTCTTTTCGTGATGCCATTTTTCTTTCCTTGACTGACGTTGTTTGCTAAACTAGTAGGGGCGGCCCAACGCCTCTTTCTCAAGAACGCAAGGGGCCGGAAGCAAGGAATGACAGAGAAGGTGGAACGATGGCAAAAGAAGTATGGCGCTTTATTGATTCAGGAGATTGTCCTCCGGCGTTTAATATGGCGCTGGATGAAGCGCTTTTGGATTGGCACAGCCAAGGAAAAATTCCGCCGACGGTTCGTTTTTACGGCTGGAATCCGCCAACCTTGTCGATCGGCTATTTTCAAAAAGTCGAAAAAGAGATCGATTTAGAGGCGGTGAAACGGCACGGCCTCGGTTTTGTCCGCCGTCCGACCGGCGGGCGCGGCGTTTTGCATGACAAGGAACTGACCTACAGCGTCATCGTCTCGGAATCGCATCCGGCGATGCCGCCGACCGTGACGGAGGCGTATCGCGTCATTTCCCAAGGCATTTTGGAAGGGTTTCGTTTCCTTGGGCTCGATGCGTATTTTGCCGTGCCAAAGACAGAAGAAGAGAAAGCCGATTTGCGCAGCCCGCGCTCGGCTGTTTGTTTTGACGCGCCGTCATGGTACGAGCTGGTCGTTGAGGGACGGAAAATCGCCGGCAGCGCGCAAACGCGGCAAAAGGGCGTCATTTTGCAGCACGGATCGATCTTGCTTGATCTCGACGAAGAACTGCTGTTCAGTTTGTTTAAATACCCGAACGAGCGGGTGAAAGAGCGGCTGCAGCGCGATTTTAAAAAGAAGGCGGTTGCCATCAACGAACTGACGAGCCGGACGGTGACGATGGAAGAAGCGAAGGCAGCGTTTTACAAAGGATTTGAAAAAGGATTGAATATCGTGCTAGAGCCGTATACGCTGACGGCCGAAGAGCGCGAATATGTGGAAACGTTGGCGCGAACGAAATATGAAAGCGATGAATGGAACTTCAAGCGCTGAGCAGCGGTGTGGTCAATCGTTCGTTTTCCGGCAAAAATGGCGGCACTCCCCTGTTTTTCTCTGCTTTTCGCCGTGTTTAGCTTTTTTTGCTTGACAAAAACGACATGATTTGTTCTCTTCACAATATATAGTATGATTTTCGTAAAAAATCATACTATATATTGTTTTTTTCTGTCCGATATGGTAAGGTAGAGAAGACAGGGCAACGTTGGCAAAAACATGAGAAACTATAGAAAAGAGGAGAGATAGGAGAATGACGGTGGCGTCATCCGAAAAAATGAAGATCGATATCGACAAACTGAACGAGGACATCCGCCTATTTCCGCAAGTGCATCCGATTACGCCCGATATGCACATCACCCATAAAGGCGTATCCCGTTTGGTGATGCTTGACCGGTATTCGTTCAAGGACACGGAGAAATTGACGCTCGCGCCGGGCGATTTTGTCGTGTTGACGATCAAGGAAGATCCGAAGTTTCCGGCCCGCGGCCTCGGGTTTATCGTTGACGTTGATTGGGAGACGAAAAAAGCGCGCGTGCTGATTGAGGACGAATACCGGCACGTGCTTGAAGGGGAAGAAGCGGAGACCGGTATTGTCGTTCGGTCGCTCGACATTATCGACAAGCCGCTCGAGATTTTCTATGAGCAAATCGCCAAGCGGAATGCGACCGGGCTCGCTGCTGTGGAGAAAACGGAAGAAAAGCGCAACGAGTGGTTCGAAAAGTTTTATCAAGAGCTCGCGAGCATGAACTTTGTGCCGGCCGGCCGCGTGTTGTACGGCGCAGGGTCGGGCAAGGAAGTGACGTATTTCAACTGCTATGTGATGCCGTTTGTCAAAGACTCGCGCGAAGGCATTTCCGAGCATCGGAAGCAGGTGATGGAAATCATGAGCCGCGGCGGCGGCGTCGGGACGAACGGCTCGACATTGCGGCCGCGCCATACGCTCGCGCGCGGGGTAAACGGCAAATCGTCCGGGTCGGTCTCGTGGTTGGATGACATTGCCAAACTGACCCACCTTGTCGAGCAAGGTGGCTCCCGTTGACTAGGGCGCAAAACGGCGGGAGTAAAATCTCGCGAATTGCTGGAACACCCTAAAGCCAACTTGACCACAACGGAGCTGGCGACGGCAGACGTGACGGTTGGAAAACAAGTTGGATGCAACAATGGGCAACCAGCAGCCGAGCATCTCTGGAAACGGAGATGAAGGTTCAACGACTATTGAAACTTCCTACAGCCCTCGGTACAATCAGGGTAACGAACACTGTTTCGTGGGGGGAGGGCTATGGAAGGAGTAAATCGTATCCCGCGGCAACGGGGATACGAGGCGCGAGACAGGGAAGAGATAATGAAAACAGCAAAGTATCTGCATGAGGAGGGATATAGCCAAGTTAAAATCGCCATGATGTTGGGGATTTCTAGGGGAACCTTAATGAGATGGAATAAAGATCAGGGAGTATTCCAAACCAGAGCACCTGGAGAGGCTGGTAAGTTAGCAGTAAAAAAATACGGTTATAACGAGAACTATTTTTCCAATATCAGAACCCCAAATCAGGCTTATTTAGTTGGCTATATCTTAGGTGATGGAACGCTATATGATCGTAAAAAATCAAAACGACTTGTATTAACTGTGGCAGAAACCGATAAAGATCTCCTTTATAGTATAGCAAGGGAGATGAATATTGCTCCTGAAGCTGTGAAGTTTAGAAAAAATAATACATGTAATGAACAAAATAAGTATTCATTAACAATTAGTTGTACAAAAATCTGTAATGATCTCATGAGACTGGGAATATCCCCTAAGAAAACTGGGAAAGAGCCATGGATAACAATTTAACAGTATTGAATTGCAATGGAGTTTTCTAAGGGGGATATTCGATGCTGATGGGAGTATTAGAGTGTATAGAAGGTATTATCGTGATAGGGAGAAGGACTACCTTAGGGTAAGGTTTGGTATTACTGGATCAAGACCATTACTAGAAGGAATCTTAAATTTTCTCAAAGCTAATGGAATTGCCCAAAATGTCAACTCCCTAACTGCCAAACAAGGTTGTTTTGATCTATATGTTTCCAGTATTAACGATGTAAAGAAAATATTCCATCACTTGTATCGATATGGAGACCTTAAGTTGAACCGTAAATACGAGATCTTCTCTTCCCTGATGATATAGTCTGATCTCCGACCGAAAGGCGGAGAGCTAGGCAGAAATGACCTAGCCCGCTCGTGGAAGCGAGCGAGTAACAATGTGCGCGGCGCCCAAATGATTATGCTGGCCGACTGGCACCCGGACATTATCGAATTCATCGTCTCGAAAATGCAAAACCCGCGCATTTTGCGCTACCTGCTCGAAAATATGGAAGACGAAGGCATCAAAAAAGCAGCGCGCGACAAACTGAAATTTACGCCGCTCACCGAGCGGGAGCGGGCGATGTACGAAGCGATCGTCCGATACAAGAACGCGCCTGACTACGGCGGTTTCACCGAAGACATCATCAAAGACGCCGAAGAAAAACTGCGCACCGGCGGTACATATACGGTGCACAACCCAGACTTTTTGACCGGTGCGAACATTTCCGTCTGCTTGACGAAAGAGTTCATGGAAGCGGTCGAAAAGGACGAAGAATACGCGCTCCGCTTCCCGGACGTGGAAACCTATTCCGAAGAGGAAATGCGCATTTACAACGAAAAATGGCATGAAGTCGGCGATGTACGCGAATGGGAGAAAATGGGCTATCGCGTCCGCGTCTACCGGAAAATCCGCGCCCGCGAACTGTGGAAGCTGATCAACATTTGCGCGACGTATTCGGCCGAGCCGGGCATTTTCTTCATCGACAACGCCAACGAAATGACGAACGCCCGCGCGTACGGACAAAAAGTCGTGGCGACCAACCCGTGCGGGGAACAACCGTTGGCACCGTATTCGGTGTGCAATCTGGCCGCCATTAACTTGGCGAACATGGTCGACAAAGAACGGAAGGTCGTGGACTACGAAAAACTGAAACGCACGGTCGAAATCGGGGTGCGGATGCAAGACAACGTCATTGACGCCACGCCGTACTTCCTTGAGGAAAACAAAAAACAAGCGCTCGGCGAGCGCCGCATCGGCCTTGGCGTCATGGGGCTTGCAGACTTGCTCATTTACTGCGAAAAAGCGTACGGCTCTGAGGAAGGAAACCAGCTTGTCGATGAGCTGTTCCGCACGATCGCCACGACCGCATACCGGGCATCGATCGAGCTGGCGAAAGAAAAAGGCAGCTTCCCGTTTTTGGTCGGCGAAACGGAGGAAGAGACGCGCAAGCTGCGCGAAGCGTTCATCAACACCGGCTACATGAAACGGATGCCGGAAGACATTCGCCAAGATATTTTGAAATACGGCATCCGCAACTCGCATTTGCTGACGGTGGCGCCGACAGGATCGACGGGGACGATGGTCGGCGTCTCGACCGGCCTAGAGCCGTACTTCTCGTTCTCGTACTACCGGAGCGGACGCTTGGGCAAATTTATCGAAGTGAAAGCGGACATCGTCCAAGAATATTTAGACAAACATCCAGAAGCCGACCCGAATCACTTGCCGCCTTGGTTTGTGACAGCGATGGACTTGCCGCCGGAAGCGCACGCCGACGTGCAGTGCATCATCCAACGTTGGGTCGACTCGAGCTTGTCGAAAACGGTCAACGCGCCAAAAGGCTACACCGTCGAGCAAGTGCAAAAAGTGTACGAACGGTTATGGCGCGGCGGCGCGAAAGGCGGCACCGTCTATGTCGACGGCAGCCGCGATACGCAAGTGTTGACGTTAAAGGCAGAGGAAAATCAGGTCGAAGAGCAGCTTGAACTGCTCCCCGAACAGGGGGAAGAACACGAAGCGAAACGCCCTGTCGTGCTCGTTGATACGATTCAAGACGTGCGCGCCACCGATGTGACGATCGGCTCGGAAATCGGCAACATTTGCCCGATTTGCCGCGAAGGGACGGTCGAAGAGATCGGCGGTTGCAACACGTGCACGAACTGCGGCGCCCAGCTGAAGTGCGGGTTGTAATGGAAAAGGATGGGATGAACGAAAGAGGCTGTCCCAAAAGGTCGGTAAAACGACCTTTTGAGGACAGCCTCCTGCTTTTGTTTTTACATTATTTGTC